>JALSME010000116.1 GCA_026987955.1 Sulfurospirillum sp. | reverse complement strand
GTTGTCATCTTTGCTTTGTATGCTCTAGTAGGCTCTACATGTAGAGGGTTTTCTATGTCTTCTGGTATGTAATCAAGATAGCCTTTTACAAAAGAGATAGCTAGTCCATCTTTGTCCATCCTTCCTGTTCTTCCTATGCGGTGGGTGTAGATATCTTCTGTTTTTGGCATATCGTAGTTGATGACAAGATCTACATTGGGTATGTCTAGTCCTCTTGCTGCTACATCTGTTGCTACTAAAAATGTACAGCTTTTGTGTGTAAATTCTAAAAGTGTTTCGTCTCTGTCTATCTGCTCTAAGTCGCTGTGAAGTGCTAGTGCATCGTAGCCTCTGTTCTGTAGTCTCTCTTCTATCTCGCTACACTTGATTTTAGTGTTACAAAACACTATGCATGTTTCAGGTTTGTGTTTTTGTATGACTGCTTCTATACCTTCATCGCTAAACTTGTAAAACTCCTCTTTTATAGTCGATTTTTCGGCCTCAACTTCAACTTCAACTCTGTCAATCTGTATAGATTTACTTAAATCCAAGATTTTGTTATCGAAAGTAGCAGAAAAAAGAAGAGTTTGTCTTTTTTTAGGTGTAAAGTTTATGATTTTTTCTATGTCTTCAAAAAATCCCATATCAAGCATACGATCAGCCTCATCTAAAACAAGAGTTTTTATAAAATCAAGATTTAAAGACTCCTTCTCAAGAAGAGCCAAGATGCGTCCAGGAGTCCCAACAACTATATGAACCCCATGTCTCATAGATTGGATTTGACCACGCATAGGAGTTCCACCACAAAGTGTTAAGATTTTTGTGTTTTCTACATATGAAGCCAATTTTCTTAGCTCTTTTGCAACTTGGTCAGCTAGTTCTCTTGTTGGTGCTAGTATGATAGCACTTGTCTCATATCGTTTTTTTACATTAAGCTCAAGTATGATTGGAATACCAAATGCAGCTGTTTTTCCGCTACCTGTTTTTGCTTTTGCTAGTATATCTTTTTTTTCTAAAATAAGAGGTATGCTTTTTTCTTGTATGGGTGTTGGAGTTTTGTAGCCTAGATTGTTTAGGTTTGTTATCATATTGATATCAGATATAAAATCACTGAAATTCAAAATAAAGTTCCTTTATGGTAGTATAAAACAATTATATCATAATGAAAGAGATAAATGAGTTTTAAAAGTAGTTGTGCCTCGAGATTGTTTGGAAAGTTTGCTTCAAAAGAGTTTTGTTCACCTGTTCAAAATTTTATAAATAATACATATGTAAAGCTTATGGGCGTAGATTTAAGTGAGTGTGCTAGTTATGACAAGTATAGTAGTTTAAATGGGCTTTTTACAAGAGCTTTAAAATCTCCAAGAGTATTTGAATCAAATGATGATGAGTTTATATCTCCTTGTGATGCATTTATCAGTGAGTGTGGAGATGTTACTGATGAAAAGGCTTTACAGATAAAAGGTCACTCGTATAGAGTTAAAAATCTTCTTAGTGATTTTGTGTTAAAAGATGAAAAAAAGAGGATTATGGGTGGAAAATATATCAATTTTTATCTATCTCCAAAAGATTATCATCGCTATCATACTCCTTTTGATATGAGAGTAAAAAAAGCAGTTCATATACCAGGTAAACTATATCCTGTTAACTTTAAGTGGCTTCATAAAGTCCCAGAATTGTTTATAGAAAATGAGAGAGTAGTTTTAGAATGCTATACAAAAGATGAAAAACTTTTCTATATGGTTTTTGTAGGGGCCCTCAATGTTGGTAAGATGCAGTTCATCTTTGACCATAACATTCAAACAAATGCAAAAAGCTCAATGGAGCAGTTTTATGACTACAAAAATCTTTGGCTAAGCAAGGGCGATGAACTAGGTCGGTTTGAGATGGGCTCAACCATAGTGATGTTCTTTGAAAAAGACATGGTTAAGTTAGTATGTAAAAAAAATGAGCCTATAAGATTTACCGATACAATTGCTATAAAATCTAGCCACAACAGCTAGATTTTTTACTTTTCTTGGGAAATATGTACTTATAGAAAAGTAGATACATAGCAATTGTTGAGATAGCTTCAAGCAAAGATGCACTCTCTTTAAGATTGACAGTTTTTGTTACGCTTTCAAGGTATGGTGTAAAAGTTGTATCCATAAAGTAAGCAAATATAGTAGTCCCTATGATAACTGATGCTAAGTATATAACAAGTGATTTAGTTCCAAGTATCTTTTTTACTATGGACATAGTTATAAGACTTGTAGCAGGTCCTGCTGTTAAAAATACAAAAGCTGCACCAGGAGAAAAACCTGTCAGAATCAAGGTAATGCCTATTGGTATAGAAGTTATAGCACATACATAAAGTGGTACTGAGATAAGAAGAACAAATATATAGCTCAACCATAGGTTATCACTTAAAAGAGAGGTCATATCAGCTGGTATTAGTGTACTAAGAAGAGACCCAAGTGCAATACCAATCAAAAGTGACTTTGCAATATCTTTAAAAAGTGTGTCAAATGCATATGTATAAACACGAAATACAAAAGGTCTTTTACTCTCTACATGTAGAGCAATGAGCGGCTTATTTTTTATTGGTTTATCGGTTTTCCAAAGATAGTTATGTGTGGGTCTGTTGTCATCTTTGATAAAAATCATAGATAAAAAACCAGCTATGATAGAGATGAAAACAGAGGCAACAACTCTATAAAGAGTAAAAAACCAACCAAATGCACCATAAGTTGCCATGATAGAATCTACACCTGTGATGGGTGTAGAGATTAGAAAAGTTTGCAATGCACTTTTGCTAGCACCACTTTTTCTAAGTGATGAAGCAAATGGGATTACACTACAACTGCAAAGAGGAAGAGGGATTCCTAATGTTGCAGCTTTGATTATAGAGCCTATAGAGTTTTCACCAATATGCTTTTGTATAAAATTATCTGGTATTATCTGCTTAATGATACCAGCGATAATAAGTCCAAAAATGATGTAAAATGATATTAGGCTTGAAAAGTGCCAAAAATTGCTTAAAAATTCAGAAATAAAGTTCATAAAGTTATCCTAATTAAAAATGATTATCAATTTAATTATACCTAACTAAATTTAAATTTAATTTAAGGGCACCTCTAAAAACCCTTATGTCCTCAGCATTATAGCAAATATGCTAGTGTAAGGCGAAATTATGCAGGAGCTACTAGTAGCTTCAAATGATTTCAACGAAGCAGTAGCGTGTTTGCTATAATGCCCGTAGGGAGCTAAAGAGAGAGGCAATCTTGCACATAATTTTTCATCGCCATAGCTAAGGCTATGACTCAAAAAAACTTCTGCACAATCTTACCTCTCTCTTTGGCTCTGAGGATATAAGGGTTTTTAGAGATGCCCTTAACAAAATAAGTTTTTTTCTAGCATAATAAACTATAAAGATTGCAGAACTCCAGATAATAACTACTAATCCAAACCAGTAGTAACCTAGTGATAAGTTTAAAAAGTTGAACAGACTAAAAAGAGCAACAGGGACTAAGAGTTGTCTAAAAAGGCTCAAATAAATCAAAAGTGCTGGCTGCTTTATGCCTTGAAGAAGTGATATGTTGATAAAAACAAGCATGTATGCATACATAGAAGATGCTGCGGCATAGAGGTATCCCATTCCTGCATCTATGACTTTTGCATCACTGCTGAAGAGACCAAGGAGTTGCCTACCAAAAACAAGTAGAAATACTATACCAATTATCCATAGGATAAATCCAACTTTTTGTGCATATATCACAGTTTCTTTTACTCTATCATATAGTTTTGCACCATTGTTTTGAGATATGATAGCAAGAACTGCTACATTGATACCAATTGATGGTAGTAAAAATATCTGCTCAATGCGTATAGCTATGCCGTATGCAGCAACAACATGCTTTCCAAAACCAGATATATAGTATGTGATTATGAACATACCAAGAGCCATAAGTAGCATGTTTATAGTAGGAGGAGTTCCTTGTTTAAAAAATTCAAATATAATATTTTTATCAAACTTGAATGTCGGCATATTTTGAAGAAGATAAGTTTTTTTAAGGACACTAAAAAGGTATATAAAGCCTAAAAATTCGATTATAATAGTGGCATACCCAATCCCTCTAACACCCATAGGCTCAATTCCCAAGCCACCTTTAATAAACCAATAATCTAAAACAATATTTAAGAAAAAACCCACAACAAGGAAGTTCCTAAAGGCTTTTGTATTTCCTAGAGAGTTCAAAAGGGCATTTGTAAAAAATACTCCAACATAAAACACTGCACCAAAAAGAATGATATCTATATATGAAAGTGCTTCAACAAGATACTCATCTTTGGCACCAAGTATTTGCATTAGATATGGAGCACTAAAAATACCAATAGTAGTAATAATAAGAGCAATAGATAGGGCAAAGAAAAGTATATGAAGTATGATTTGCTTTGCTTCATCTGTCTTTTTTTCACCAATAGCATTGCCTATAAGTGCAGTTGCTCCTTGACTCATACCACCAGCAATAGCAATGATGATAAAAAATATAGAAAAAGTAAGAGAAAGAGATGCTATGGCTTGAGTTGAGATCTCACCTGCAAAAAAAGTATCGGTTACATTGAACATGGTATGAAAGAAGTACCCTATACTAGAAGGTATAGCGATACTTCTTAGATGTTTTTTAATGCTACCTTGAGTTAAATCACTAGACATTAAATCTAAAATGCATTACATCGCCATCATTTACGATATAATCTTTTCCTTCAAGACGCATTTTGCCAGCATCTTTGGCTCCATTTTCACCTTTGCAAGCGATGAAGTCTTCATATGCAATCACCTCTGCTCGAATAAAACCTTTTTCAAAGTCATTGTGTATAACAGAAGCTGCTTTTGGGGCTTTCCAGCCTTTTTGTATAGTCCATGCTCTTACTTCTAGAACCCCAGCTGTAAAGTAGCTAATTAGATTTAGCTTATCAAATGCAGTGTGTATGATTTTGTTCAGTCCTGACTCTTCTATGCCAAGATCGGCTAAAAATTCATTGGCTTCTTCCTCTTCTAGTCCACAAAGCTCTTCCTCTATCTTTGCACAAAGAACTATAACTTCCGCTCCAACCTCTTTTGCATGAGCTTTAACTTTTTTAACAAACTCATTATCTTCAAGCAAAGAATCCTCATCTACATTTGCCCCGTAAATTATCTCTTTGTTAGATAAAAACCTAAGCTCTTTATCTAGTTCAACAAATATATCATCATCTTTTTTTGCAAAAGTACTAACTGGTTTCAAATCATCTAAGTGCTCTTTTAGTTCAAGTGCAAACTCATGAGCAGCACGAGCAGTTTTATCTGACTTTGCTGTTCTGTGAAGCTTAACTATCTTTTTATCAAGTTGCTGAATATCGGCAAATATAAGCTCACTCTCGATGATTTCAATATCTCTCAAAGGATCAATATCACCCTCTACATGAGTAATATTTTCATCCTCAAAGCATCGAACCATATGCAAGATGACTTCAACCTCTCTTATGTTTGAAAGAAATTGATTTCCAAGACCTTCACCAGTTGAAGCACCTTTAACAAGCCCTGCTATATCAACAAAATCAACTGTAGAGTATTGAATACGCTCAGGGTTTACTATCTTTGCAAGCTCGGAGAGTCTGTTATCTGGTACAGGAACTACTGCTTTGTTTGGCTCAATAGTACAAAAAGGGTAGTTCGCACTCTCTGCATTTTGTGCCTTTGTTAGAGCATTAAAAGTTGTTGATTTTCCTATGTTTGGAAGTCCTACTATACCTACACCTAATCCCATTATGCTTCCTCTTCTTTACTTTTTTCTATCATCCAGTATAGGTTCATACGAACTCCAGCTCCACTAGCCCCACACTGGTTATAACCCCAGTCTTTTTCAACATAAGCAGGTCCTGCAATATCAAGATGTAACCACTTGTCTTTGTACTCATCTGCAACAAAATTATCTAAAAATAGCCCAGCAGTAATAGCCCCACCATAACTAGAAGAGCTAATGTTACTAAGATCAGCAATTGAGCTTTTAAGTAGCTTTTTCAAGTAGCGGTTAAAAGGAAGACTTCCTGTAAGCTCCCCACTCATACCAGCATATTTAGACAGTTCTCTTTTAAGTTTTTTAGAGTGACCCATAACCCCAGTTGTATAATCACCAAGTGCAACAACACAAGCACCAGTTAGTGTTGCCATATCTATAAGGTAGTCAGGTTTTTGCTCACAAGCATAGCAAAGACAATCTGCTAAAACTAAACGCCCTTCAGCATCTGTATTTCTAACCTCTATAGTTTTTCCATTTTTAGCTGTTAAAACATCGTCTGGTTTGTATGCTTCTGGACCTATTGCATTCTCAGTTGCTCCTACTATCGCGTGAACTTCAAAAGGAAGTTTAAGCTCAGCTGCACCTTTTAGTATAGAAAGAACTGCTGCACTTCCACTCATATCTGATTTCATTGTAACCATGTGGTTACCTGGTTTTAGACTAAGCCCACCACTGTCATATGTAAGTCCTTTTCCAACATATACAAACTTCTCTTTTGCATTTTTTGGTTTATACACGACATGAAGAAGTCTAGGAGGTATATGACTTGCTCTATTTACCGCTAAAAATGCTCCCATACCTTGCTCTTCTAAGAACTCTTTTCCATATGCTCTACATGTAACATCGTCTATAGATTCTAGTGATTTTGCAACTTCTTCGAGTTTTAGAGGGTGCATTTTAAATGGAATCTCATTTACTAAGTCTTTTGCAAAGTTTGTAGCTTTTGCAATTGTTGAGCCAACTTTTACGGCTTTGTTTGCAGTTGTTTGAGACAAATCAGTCTTGTTGTAATCTTCCAAACATATGGTAATAGTTTCTATTTTTAGAGGGTTTTTCTTTGATTTATACTCTTCAAAAGAGTAGCTACCAAGTATAAAAGCTTCACTCATAGCTTTTATGTTGATTCCAGGACAGTCGTTTGAGTAAGTCCCAACTTTGACAGTTTTAGCCTCTGTTTTCTTGATAGCATTTATTGCTTTACTTGCAGAAAGTCTTATCTCGTCATTTTCAAGATTTTCACAACCAACATAGAGAGTTTTTCCAACTAAACAACACTCTTCGCTTTCACCTTTAAAGCCTAAAAACTCAAGTTCTTCTTTGTTTTCAACCCATCTATGGTCTAAGTCTTTGTTTAAAACTAATACGATTTTTATATCTGCTT
>JALSME010000115.1 GCA_026987955.1 Sulfurospirillum sp. | reverse complement strand
TAATATCAAACCCAATAATTTCAGAATTTTTAAGTTCACTTTTTAAAGCCTTTGCTTTATCTTCACCACTTCTAAAGTGCAAGTAAACAAAATACCCATTAGCATGAAAATACCTCGCAATTGCCTCGCCCAATGCTCCTGTTGAGCCTGTTATTAGTACTTTTTTCATTTAGTCAATTCATCCAATCTCTCTTTTAGTTTTCCTTTTTCGAAAGGATTATCCATAGTTATAGTTCCATCTGGTAGTTGAAAATAATGTACTCCATTTTTGCTATATACATTGGGAATACCATTCTCTAAACTCTTCTTTTGTGCTTCTCTTACCGCATCATTACCTATTCGTTGGATTAAATTTTTATCTATTGTTTGCATCAAGATCCTTCGTTAGTTCTTTATATTTCTCTGAATCCAATATGACTTTTTTATTGGCTATTTCTTCAAATATATCATTTGTATTATAATAAACACTCCATTCATCCACTAGGTCCTTATATATGTTCAAAAACATGCTTTTACTTCTATAATATCTTCTTATTATATCATTTTTTGGTATATGATGACCGCCATTTAGAACTCTGTTTTTTACTCTAAGTATATTAACTTCGTAATTTTCTAGAAAGAGGTATATAAGAGATATTTTATATCCTAAACCTTGAGCTTTTTTAATATAATTTACAAGATATTTTCCAGACAATGTTGTTTCTATTATAAAAGACTTCTCAAGCATAAGCTTCTCTTTAAATCTCTGAAAAAATATCTTTCCAGCTTTAAATTGGTATTTAGTTATATTATTTTTATCTAACTCTTTTGCTATTTCATCGGCATTGATAAAATACATATTATTAAACTCAGCAAAGGATTTTGCAAAAGTAGTTTTACCACTTCCATTTGCACCTGCAATAATATATAGTATTTTCATGCTAGCCCCTCACTCAATAAATTTTAAACAAACTTCCCATCAAACAACATAGTTTTTACAGCCTGTATATCCAAGTCTAATCTTCTGTCATTTTCTAGTTTACTGACTTTTTTTCTTACCTCATCGTGAGCTTTTTTTAGATGAGCTGAGCACTTTCCATAGCCTCTTATGTCAACTGCTTGTGCGATTCCTATAAAGGCGATGCTAAGCATATTGGCAAGGTCTGGAATCTGTCTTGCAAAGCCTCTTGCGGCTGTTGTTCCCATGCTTACTTTGTCTTGGTTAAATGACTCAGTTGAGCGAGAGTATAGTGATGCGGCATTTGTGTTCATAAGTATATCGGCACTTAGTGAGCTTAGAGTAACTTGAATCAGTTTAAAAGCATGGTGAGTTGATTTTGGATTGATTTTTAAACTCTCTCCAAGTCCCTTGTTAAACTTATGATCAACCAAAAGTGCAAACTCTTTATCTAACAAATCTGCTACATTTCCAACACAAATTCTCATAGTATCCATAGCATGAGCAATGTAGCCGCCATAGAAGTTTCCAGAGGTGTAGATTTTCTTACCTATATGGTCTATGAGAGGGTTGTCGTTGACTCCATTTATCTCTGTTTGTATCCATTTTTTTGCAATCTCTAAGTTATCTCTTACAACTCCTAGAACCTGTGGGGCACATCTGATTGAGTATCTATCTTGTATATTTTGCTCGCTCTCAAGATGAAAATTCTCATAACGACTAAATGCTTTATGTGTAAGTTCTGAGCCACTACATTTTGCAAGTATATTCTTAGCAGTTTGTATCTGACCATCAAAAGGTTTACTCTCATGCACAAATGGCTCTAGTGCCGTTATATCACAAAGAAGTACCTCAAAAATAGCTGCTACAAAACTCTCCATACTATTTAAAAGGATTTCAAACTCTGCGATAGCATTGATAGCAATAGCACTCATAGTTGCCGTTCCATTTATAACTGCTAGTGCCTCTTTTGCTTTAAATGTATATGGCTCTATTCCGAGTTCCTTATAAACATCTATTGTTTTTCTCTGCTCGCCCTTATATATAACCTCTCGTTCTCCTGCGATAACTGCCGCTATATAAGAGAGTGGGGACAAATCACCGCTAGCTCCGACAGAGCCTTGTGATGGAATAAGAGGATAAATCTCTTGATTTAATAACAACTCAAATCTTTTTAAAAGCTCGTAGCTTACCCCACTTTTCCCTTTGCTAAGACTTATAAGTCTAACTGTTATCATTATTCTAGAGACCTCTGCACTCAAAAACTCACCAACTCCAACACCACAAAAGCGATAAAGATTTTTTTGCATCTCCTCAGCTTCTTCAAAAGCAGCATAATTACTTCCAGCCTCACCGTACCCAGTAGTGATACCATATATTGGTCTTCCACTTTTTATCTGTTGTATTAAAAACTCATGTCCTGCGTCAATAAACTCTACAAACTCTTTTTCATCACTTAATTTTATATCTCCATGGTGTATAAAATGTTCATAGTCTACCGTTTTATTATCTATTATCATAACTCTACCTTTATCTTACTTGTTCCATTTTCATGCATATTTACTACACTTATCAAATCTTGTAAAGAGTCTATGATACCCTCTACATGTAGAGGTTCAATATCTTTTGCCCCTATATCATCTTTGGCAATCTCAACCACAACAGCAGCACCAGCCTCAAGGTAGTCCGTGCATCTGTTAATCTGCTCAATATTTTTTATATTGATACACTCTACACAAACACACAACACTCTTTCTCTACTTACTAGAGCTTGAAGTGCTGCTGTTTTTAGTGATGCCAGCGAGGTTTGCATACCACTAGATATAGTCAAGATCTCATCTGTATCTTTTTTAATCAGTGAAAAATATGATGGTGCAGTATTATAAACACTATTTTGAAATGATGTTGGAGAAAGCATATTGCCTTCTAGTATAGAATTTGCTATCTTAGCTGTCTCTTCTATCTCGCTAAAGCAACTTCCATAGACTATCTTCCCGCCATCAAATCCGCACTTATCACTAAGATATAGCATCACTTTAGAGCTTCTAGTAAGTCGCCTTCGCATCATCATACTTGGTGCTAATTTTTTCTCATCTAAGTCTTCTATCTTTGTTGGTGCATAAATCTTTGCTGAGCTTACTATGTTAAGTGCTACTGATTTCATTTTGGCTCTCCTAGAATTAAAGAAGCATTGTTACCACCAAATGCAAAAGAGTTGCTTATTACATTTTTTACTCTCATATCTATACTTTGTTTATTGATTTTGATATTCATATTTTCTTGATCTTCTAAGCCTGTCTGAGGAGGAATTTTTGAGCGTTTTATGACCTCACATGACACTATAGCTTCTACTGCTCCTGCTGCTCCTAAAGTGTGCCCTGTAATAGCTTTAGTAGAGTTTACAAATAAGGTTTTACCAAAAATCTTTTCAACCGCTTTTGCCTCGACTGTATCGTTTGCTAGTGTAGCTGTTCCATGTGCATTGACATAGTCTATATCATCTTTTAAAAGTTTTGCGTCACTCAGGGCTGCCTCCATAGAGCTAATCGCTCCAAGTGCTTCTGGGTTTGGATTTGTCATATGATAAGCATCGCTACTAGCTCCCACTCCTTTTAGCTCAATTGAATTATCCGTTTTCATACTTTGAACCAATAAGACTGCAACTGCTTCTGCCACATTCATGCCATCTCTTTGCTTATCAAAAGGTCTACATTTTGTTGAAGAGAGAACACTAAGGGCATGAAACCCCATTACAGTGGACTTACAAAGTCCATCTGCACCAACAACCAAAATATCTTCATATGCTCCTACATTTACAAGTCTTTTTGCTAAAAGAAGTGCATTTGCACTAGATGTGCATGCCGTTGAAATTGCTCTTGCATCACAAAAACCAAACTCTTTTACAAGGTAGTCTGTTAGAGCATTCATAGATAGCCTATTTGGATCTATATCGGTATAGCACTTTTTAGTATAAAATATCTCCTCACACTCTTGCATACCGCCCACTGATGAGCCAAGAATCAGAAGTGTATTTTTAAAAGAATCCAAATTTGACTCTTTTAAAACTTTTGAAACTACCTCTTTCATCAAAGAATAGATATCTTCATACTCCATGATTCCTAAACCAGCAGTTGTATCTTTCAAAAATGTTCTATCTTCCACAAGAGCCGATTTTTTGGCATATATTGCTTCCATCAAGCTTTTTGTGTCACCTGCATTGCACCATAATTCATAGTTATTTATATACGATTTCATTTTATTTTTATCACTCTTTCCCCATCTTTTACTGCACAATTCAACAAGTAGCTCTCATATGTTTCAAAAGGTTTACTAGCTCTCATAAGCTCATGGTCTATCTCAAACTCAACCTCAGCTATAGCATCTTTTGCACTTAGTGAAAACTTTTGAAAATTCACACTTGTTTGCACTTTCGCACTCTTCTTCACTCCTAAAACTCTCTTTATAACTTCACTTGGTTCACTTACTAAATCTACTGAGCCTATTATAACATCTTTTTTACTACAAAGAAGCGATGCATAGGCACTTATGAGTGTATTTTTAAAGGTAGCATTATCTGATATTTGAAATATACTCTTACCTCTTAAACCCAAAGACTTTGCCACATAATAACTTGTTGTATTACCAAGAAGATTTATGAAGTCAAATAACTTTAATGTCTGCTTCTCTTTATACATATAAGTGTTTGTTTTTTGCACTATATCTACATCGCCAATACCACTTGTGATATAGAGTTCGTCATCACTTTTTATCTCAGTTTTTTCTTTCAAGAGTTGAGCTCCATAGACGGCTAAGTGTATAAACTTGTCTTGCCTTCTGGTTTCTTGTTTATATTTCTGTTTTAACTCTTTTTTTATGTCAACTAATCCATTATCTACAAATGAGCTATATGCTTTTAGGTAAAGTTTCATGCTTTTTTCCTAACTATGACAGAGGTATTATTGCCGCCAAAACCAAAGTAGTTGCACATAAAAGTTCCTTGATTGTAATTTTTTAAAAGATATCCGATTTCTAAAACGCCAGAAGCTCCTATGGTGTGCCCTATATGTTGTTTTAAGGTCATGATTTTTGGCTCTTTTTCAAAGACTTTTCTAATTGCGTTCATCTCTGCTTCATCATTTGCCTGTGAGCCTGTAGCATGTGCCTTTAGAGTTGTGATGTCCTCTACATGTAAAGAGCAATTTTTTAATGCATTGTGCATCACTTCTACGCACTCATCACCACTACTACTTACTGATGTTATGGTTTCAGAGTTACAGTTGCTGTAGCCTCCAAGAAGCTCATAGAGTGAGTCATCTTTACCAAGAAGTATCGCTCCGACTCCCTCTCCCAAAACTAAGCCATCTCTATCTTTAGCAAATGGCTTAGGTTTAGTTTGACTCAACAAATCCATAGAGTAAAAACCACTACTCATAACTGGTGAGTACACTTCTACACCAACCACTATAGCTTTTTCAACTACTCCAGCATCTATAAGATTTTTGCCCTCAAGCAAGGCATTTGCACTTGAAGTACAAGCTGTGTTGATTGTCATAGTAAACTCGCTTAAACCAAACTCATTTGCCAAATCTTTGGCATAACTATCGATACTTCTTTTTTTTGAATTATATGGCTCTTTTTGCTCATATGCACTTGCGTTTATAGCATCTACTAAATACCAATCAATCAAAGATGTACCTATGATAAGTGCTGTCTTTTTTCTCTGTTTTGGCAAGACTTTAAAAACTACCTCTTTTATCGCTTCATATATATCTTTTTGGTTCTGCCCAATCTTTTTTTCTAAAGAAAAATATGGAATCATAGTTCCATCATCTAGCTCTCTTTGACCTAAAGATTTGGCATAGTTTATCTCATAGTTTAAAATGTTAACCATTGTTTTTTATATACTCTGCTAGTTTTTCTATCGTTGTAACCGTTCTTCTAAACTCTTTAGAATCTCCTAGTCTAACACCATACATTTTTTTTAATCCCATAGAGATAGTAAGTGCATCGAGTGAGTCTAACTCTAACTCACATTTGGGTGAAAAAAGCTCAACATCATCAGGAATATCACTAGGAGTGAACTCATCTTTTTCGCACTCTTCTATTATCATCTCTTTTATCTCTTGTTTTATCTTCTCAATACTCATAACTTTCCTCAATTATTTTAACTTCTTGATTGCTCAAACCATAAAGCTTATACACTAAATCATCTATCTCTCTTGTGCTTTCTTTTACTAAACTCTCTAACTTCTCAATCTCTTCTTTTATCTCTATTTTTTCTATAGCACTTAAACTTTCGTAATGTTTTATGTATTTGGCTATTTTGTTTTTTGCGTCTATAATCGCATTAACAAAGTCTATAAATGGCTCATGTGTAATTGTCTTTTTTGCTAAAAAATGGTATAATTGTTCTATCGAGCTTGAGTGACGCCAGAAAGGTCTCGCTGGACTCAGTATGTGGGAAGTGGCCGCCCCACCACTCAAGTTTGTTACAAGTTCAAATCTTCTTCCAAGTTGTTTTTCAAAATTTCTTTGTGATACTATAAAAACTGAGACTAAAAAATTATCTTCATCTACTATATGAAATATCTTCCTGCTACTTTCAGCAAGAGCATAAATAGTGCGATTATCATGAACATTTTTATAAACAGCATCAAAAGTTTTTGTTGCAAAAAGATAAGGAATGAGTGTTAAATATTCCTTTAACTCATGATGCCCTTGAAATCTTTCTAAATATCCTAACTCTTTCGCCATCAAAAACTCTGTCGTGTAAATTGCCCGACCATCTAGTTCACCAATGGCATACTTAGTTTCTTTGTCGTACTTTACTTTTTTAGGCATCGTTAGTAGGTAGTCTATGTTTTTTAGGTATGGGGTTATTATTTTTGGGATTTTTGGGATTGGGAGTTGTTTTATATAGACACTAAAAGCCCTCAATGCTTTTGAACCCAACTGTGAAGACAAAAATCCATAATAATAATTAATAATTTTTGAGTTTAAAATAGCAAAAATATATTTAGAATCTATATCTAAAAAATAAACTGTATTGTTAAAAAAATAGCCCTTATTATCAAAAGTAAAAGTTAATTTACTCGCAATATCTGGATAAATAATTTTTGTTTTTTCAAACTTATCAATATAAGCACAATTTCGAAGATTGTAAGGTGTTATTCCTTTATCCGTTCGTTTTTCTAACTTTTCATAATATTTATCTAAATGCTCTTTTATAATTGGATACTCTTCAATATTTACAGGAGGATTATTATGAACATTTATCAACCACTTATCAGCAAAATTAATCTCGTATTTTTTTATATCTCGCCCTCTTAAAAGTGGCTTTATTATCT
>JALSME010000114.1 GCA_026987955.1 Sulfurospirillum sp. | reverse complement strand
TTTGAACTTACCTCTATGGCATTTTTTGTAGCTTTTATAATTGGTCTGATTATATGGAAAAAAGAGAAGAATGGTATCTGGATTCATTTTAAGCACCCTTTTAAGATTTGGTTACTTGGGGTAAGTGGTCTTTTTGGATATCACTATTTTTATTTTTTAGCTGTAAGAAATGCACCAGCTATTGAAGCAAATCTCATTAACTACCTTTGGCCTCTTTTTATAGTTCTATTTAGCTCATTTTTGCCTAAAGAAAAGTTGAGATGGTTTCATGTGATAGGAGTCATATTAGGACTTAGTGGAGTTGTTTTTTTGGTTATCAATGGGGGAGAGTTTGAATTTGATATAAAATATACAGATGGATACCTATATGCTTTTATAGCTGCTCTAATTTGGGCTATCTACTCAGTTTTATCTAGGTATTTTGCAGATATTCCCACGAGTGCAGTTGGTGCTTATTGTGGTGTTACGGCTGTTTTATCCCTACTTGCTCATTTTGCTTTTGAAACAACAGTGGTTCCTACTTGGCAGGAGACGATAATAATCGTTTTGATTGGACTAGGTCCTGTTGGGGGAGCTTTTTTTGTATGGGACTATGGCATGAAAAAAGGGGATATCCAACTTCTAGGATCACTCTCTTATTTTACCCCACTACTCTCAACTATGATTTTAATTCTATTAGGCCTTTCAAAACCTAATAGCACCATATGGATAGCATGTTTACTTATAGTATTGGGCTCTATAGTCTCTTCACTTCCCTTGTTTAAAAAGATATACATTAGACTCATAAGTTGAGTCTAACTGCATTCATAATCTACAACTTTCGTTATTGTATTTTTTGATTTTAGATACTTTATAACCTCTACATGTAAAGGGTGTACAGCATAAGCACGGAGGTCACCTTTGCTTTCAAATTGACTAATAAGACAGAGATCATAGGCTCTCTCTTCATCGGCAAAGTTTATGCCAACTTCAATCTGCTTAAGCTCGTCAATCTTGTCTTTCATAGACATAATTTTTTCTCTAACAAAATTTTTATGCTCATCAGAGTTATCTTCTAATTTGAAAAATACTATATGTTTAATCACGATATTCCTTTTTGTTGATAGAGTAATAATAGTCATATTATAGCTTTTTTTATGTTATACTCATAGTCAACCTTTGGGTATTTAGTTGGTGTGGTAATAAACATGATAGATAACTTAAATTATAATTTTTTTAGTCTTTATGAGTAAGCAAATATCAGCATACAAATATGCACTTGTATCGGTATTTTTTTGGTCAACAGTAGCCACAGCCTTTAAGATAACTCTTAGGCATATAACTCCCATAGAGTTGCTTTTTTATTCATCTTGGGTATCGCTTATTCTGTTAGGCGGTATACTGTTATATAAAAAGAAGTTAAAAGAGGCTTTTTTATATATAGTAAAAAGCCCATTACTCGTGTCAGTTTTGGGAGGAATTAATCCTTTTATATACTATCTAGTTCTTTTTAAAGCATACGACCTACTGCCTGCACAAGAAACACAAGCTATAAACTATACATGGGCGTTGATGTTGGCATACTTGGGTGTTATATTTTTAAAGCACAAATTGACCAAGGCAGATATACTAGCTGGGTTTATATGCTATTTTGGGGTTTTGATAATCGCAACTAAAGGCGATCCTTTCTCTCTTAACTTTTCAGATTTATATGGAGTAATATTGGCACTATTTAGCACAGTTTTATGGGCATTTTACTGGATATTCAATCGAAGCTCAAAAGTAGATGCAGTAGTTGGATTGTTTGCCAATTTTTTAGTGGGGACTACTTTTATAAGTATATATGTAGCCTTTAGTGGAGGGGTTAACTTGCCAAATATAGAGGCTACTATAGGAGTGTTTTATATTGGACTTTTTGAGATGGGTATTACTTTTATCTTTTGGCTAAAGGCTGTAAATCTTACATCTAGCATATCGAAGATATCAAATCTTATATTTTTATCACCATTTTTATCTTTAGTGTTTATTCACTTCTTTGTTGGTGAGGAGATACTATTTTCCACTATAGTAGCACTATTTTTGATTATTGGAGGGTTGATTATCCAGCAAAAGTGGAAGTAGGTTCATCCAAGAAGAAGCCCTGAAAGTAGTCAAATCCTAGTTTTTTTGTCTCATCTAGTGTTGTTTTTGAGTTTATGTGAGAGGCTATAGTTTCTATGTTTCGTGCTCTACATGTAGAGATGATATCTTTGCATGTAGAGGAAGCATTTTGGTCTATGTGTAGTAGTCTGATGAGGTCACCTCTTACTTTTACGAAGTCTATATCTAGCCTTTTTAGGTCCTGAGTTGAGCAGATATTATCAAGGCAGATTTTTATATTATTTTCTTTTAGTATTTTGATTTTTTCTTCTACTCTTTCATCTTCTAAAAATGAGTCATTTTGTAGTTCAAATATCATATTTGTGTTTTTAGAATTTTTTAGATAGAGAGCAAAAAGTTTTTCATCAAAGAGGTCTTCGCAAGAGATATTGATAGATTTTACCCCACTTATATTAGAGATTTTTTCTAGAAGCTTTTCAACAGTTTGCACATAGAAGCCTCTTTTTTTGGCAATATCAAGAAATAGTTTTGGAGACTCTACGGTTTTGTTTGTCACAATTCTTAGAAAAACTTCACTATATGTAGTTTGATTTTTCTCATCAACAACCTTTTGAAAAAACGGAGTGATTGTTCCTAAGGTAACAGACTCTTTTAGCATCCCATAGATTTTTTCACTACTCTCTTCTAGCAGTCTGTTTACAAACTCTGAGTAAGTGACAAATGGTTGGTCTTCATTTTGAGCCACCTTGAGTGCTTTTTTGGCTTTTGCCATTAGATTGTTTTGATCTAGACATAGTCCTATGTGAGCATCTACATCTATAGAGTTTCCATCATATGTGTAGCTTTGAGATTTTACAAAATCTGCAACTAAGTATATGAGTTTTTCCATTGCAGTTAAGTCAAAAGGCATATCTTTTACAAGAGAAAACTCATCCTCTTCTACCCTAAATGCTTTCATGCCATGTGACATGGCAAACTTTTGTAGCTCTTTTGCAAACTCACATAGCACAAAATCCCCAGCTTCATCAGAGTGCTCGAGATTTAGAGTTTTGAAATCTTTTAAGTCTATGAGTAGTAGCTTTGGATGGCTAAGATTTTTTATTGTCTCATTTAGAGCATTTTGTGAGGGTATATTTGTAAGAGCGTCTATCAACTGTTTGCCTTGGCATAGTCTTCTGGTCGGTTTAGATTTGTAAAAATCTCTTCATCTTCAAAGTCAACATACTTTGTCTTTACTCTATCTAAAAGGTTTCGTATCTTGTGATTGTTCTGTTCTATCTGCTCTTTTAAGATGGGCAAAATAGCAGGAGAGTAGATAGCACAAAGCTGGTGAGACCCAAAAGGAGACCTAGCAACTACGACATCAAAATCATCTCTACATGTAGAGAGCTTTTCATACATAGCAACTGTAACAAATGGAGTATCTACACTTAGTATGCAAACAGTAGTTTGGAGTTTTAAAAGTATGCTGTAGATTGCAACAAGAGGTGAGAACTCACAAAATTCCTCTGTATCTTCGATGAAATCTGCCTCAAAGTCAAATTTTTTTCTATCTTTACAGCTTACATGTAGAGATCTAAAACTATTTTTGTGTCTGTCTAGTTGATACTGTGTTAGAGTTGCAAATGAGCCAAAAGGGAGCAACGCTTTGTCACTTCCCATGCGGCTACTCTTACCACCTGCTACTACTACACAAGGCAAGTCTAGCATTATCGTGGGTCTACTATCTTTCCAGCGACGGCACTTGCAGCTGCCACAGCAGAGTTTGCAAGGTAGATTTCGCTACTTCTGTCGCCCATGCGACCTATAAAGTTTCTGTTGGTTGTAGATATGCATCTCTCGCCCTTACCAAGTATGCCCATGTATCCGCCAAGACATGCTCCACATGTTGGGTTTGAAAATACTGCTCCAGCATTGATGAAGATTTCAACTAAACCCTCTTTTTGTGCTTGAAGTGAGATTTTTTGAGTAGCTGGTGTTATGATAAGTCTTGTCTTTCTTGATACTCTTTTACCATCTAAAATCTTCGCTGCCATTCTTAAATCCTCTATACGCCCGTTGGTGCAACTCCCTATAAATACCTGATCAACTTCCAAATCATCGGCTACTGCTTGAGAAACTGGCTTACCATTTGAAGGAAGATGAGGGTAGGCTATGACTGGTTCTAGTGATGCTACATCTATGTGAAGGGTTTGAACATAGTTTGCATCATCATCACTGTAAAATTCTTTTGGCTCTCTTGCTAGTGTTTTGTCACTTAAAAACTCTTTGGTTATATCATCTACCCCAACTATGCCATTTTTTGCACCAGCTTCAATGGCCATGTTGCATAGGCTAAATCTGTCAGCCATTCCAAGGTGAGATATGGTATCTCCAGTAAACTCTAGAGTTTTGTAAAGTGCACCATCTACCCCAATCATACGAATAACTTCTAAGATAAGGTCTTTTCCATATATATGCTTTGCAGGTTTTCCACTAAAAACAACCTTTATGGCTTCAGGCACTTTAAACCAGTTTCCTCCAGTTATCATAGCAAATGAAAGATCAGTACTACCCATGCCAGTAGCAAATGCTCCAAGAGCACCATGCGTACAGGTGTGGCTATCGGCACCTATGATAACATCTCCAGGAACTACAAGTCCTTTTTCGGGAAGAAGAGCATGCTCTATACCCATATCTTTCTCATCAAAAAAGTGTTTTAAGTCATGTTTATATGCAAAATCACGGCTTATTTTTGCTTGATTTGCAGAAGCTATATCTTTTGCAGGTATGAAGTGATCCATAACGATTGAAAAACCATCTGGATTTGCTAGTTTTTCTACCCCACTATCTTCAAAAGCTTTGATACTTATAGGCGTTGTTATGTCATTCCCTATGACCATGTCTATGGGAGATTCTATAATTTCTCCAGCGTAGACATCTCTTCCCACATGTGCACTAAAAATTTTTTCTGTAATAGTTTGCCCCATTGATGAACCTTTTTTTTGTTTTATATTAGCAAAATTAAACTAAAAAATTGATTTTATCATGTAACTTTTACAAAAGCATAGAGATTTAATTGATAGTTTTAAATATTTTCTGTCCTATTTGATGAGTTGTTGCTTCATCCATTCTCGCAGATAGCCCAGAGATTCCAATAGCCCCTATAAACTCACTTTTGTTATTGAAGTATGGAACTGCTATCGATTTTAGTCCAAACTCATGCTCTTCGTTGCCAATGGCATAGCCCCTTTGTCTTACAATTTCTAGCTCTTTTTTAAATCTTCCTATGCTTGTTATAGTGTTAGTAGTGTATTTTTTAAAATCTAGTTTAGTTATATCTACATCTCCAAAAGCAGCAAGAATTTTTCCAAATCCATTTGTGTGAATTGGTGCATGTTTTCCTATGGAGTCTCTTGTCTTTATGACTCTATTTGATTTGTCAACCTGATTTAGATACAAAACAGAGTTATTGTCAAGAATTCCAATATATGAGCACTCATCTGTGATGTAGAAAATCTCATCTAGGATTCCTTTCGTTTTTTCTACTAGTTTTTCTCTGTTTTCATGTTGTGTTATTTTTCGAAGTAGGTCACTTAAAATTAGCTCTTTTGAGTTCTCTTTATACTCTATAAAGCTCTCTTTTATGAGGGCACTTAGTAGCCGTGACATTGTGCTTTTGTCTATGTCTAGTTTCAGGCATAACTGACTTGCAGTAAGAGAGTTTTCGCTAAGCATAATCTCTTTTAATATAGAAAGACCTTTTGTAAGTGATTTACTTTGGTTCATTTTGCCTCATTTATGTTACATATTGTCAAATTATAGCAAATTTTTTATTTTAGTATATAAGAAGATTTAAAAATATTTTCTCACTATACAAAACTTGAATTTTGCCAAGTATTGACAACACCCATCATATAGCCTTTAAGAGTGATTATAAAAATAATATTAAAAAATAATTAGCTATAAATTAGCTATATTTTAATTTATATTTAATATGTATAAATACTACCAATTAAACAATAGGACAAAATTATGAACTCATCTTACAATAATATAGCACAACTGACAGTTGATGATGACTTAACTCCAATTCTAGGTGGAGTTTGGCCTGGGATTCAGATCTATTATCCGCCAATTAAGTACAATCCCCTTGATGGCTCATATGAGACAATAGAGCAGGCAAAGTTTAGATTGCAAAAGCATGCCTATAAGACAAAGGCACATACACTTTTGTTTGATCTTGAAGATGGATGTCGCATGAAAGAGTTGTCTCGCGAACTTCTGCTTGAGGAGTTGCCAAAGTTTCCGCAGAGAGATTTTCAGATTGCAATTAGGATTAACCCCTTTAGAACACCTGAGTATGAAGAGGACTTAAAACTTATAAAACAGATACACAAATATATAGATGTTTTAGTTTTAGCTAAAGCTGGAGAGGTTTATGGTGATGCCGAAATTCGTGACCTCTCTTCATGGCTTGTCTCTATTGGAAGTAACTTAACAATACAGCCTATCATTGAGCATCCAAAATCTTTGCAAATTGCAGATAGGCTTATGACGCACTCAACGGTAAAGCATGTGGTTTTTGGTATACATGATTTCTCAAAAGCCATGGCTTATAAGATAACACCTGAGGGCTGGATAGATGAGCTTGAGACTTTTTTCAACATATTGACTATGGAAGCAAGAATCAAAGGTCGTGGAGTCATAGGAGGAGTTGAAGTCCTTTTGACACCAAATTCACTTCCAGATAGTTGTTTGGAAAAGAAAGATATAAGAAGATGGCTAGATTTGCATGGAGATGATGAGAGTAGACATGTGTATGAGCATGCTAAAAGAGAGACAGCTATGGGGCTTACAGGTAAACAAGTAATCACCCCAAATCATATAAACATATGCAAAGTAGCATTTACTCCATCTCCATTAGAGATACAAAATGATATAGATATTTTAAAGCAAGCCATTCAAGCAGAGGCACTTCTTGGTGGAGCAATTCGCTACAAAGGAGAGATGCTAGACCCTCCTATGTTTGGTAAATCTTTGCAGAACATATTAAGAGCAAATGCACTTAAGAGCCTAAATAGTGAGGATAAAAACTTTGCACTAAAAGTTTTAAGCATGATGCCAATACATACCATAAAAGAGAACTGGCCATTTGGTCAGATATAGAAGGGAAGAAAAATGAATAATAAAGAGTATCCACAGCTAGAGATAGAAGTTCCAGAGTTTTTAAACATAGGGGTTGCATGTACAACTAAGCACTTAGGTAGCCCAAAAGAAGAAAATATTGCTATGATTATAGAAGATACAAATCTAGGAACAAGTGAAGTTACATATAAAGACTTGGCTGTAAAATCAGATAGATTTTCTAATTTTCTTAGCTCAATCGGAGTTGATGTTAGAGATAGAGTTCTAATCTGTCTTAAAAATTCTTTGGCTTATCCTGTATCATTTTTTGGAGCTATGAAGGGTGGGGTAATTGCAGTTCCAACCTCAACACTTCTTAGTGGAAGTGAAGTGAAGTATCTAGCAACAGACTCACAAGCAAAGGCTATAGTTTTGTCTGCTTCAATGTATGACAATCTTTTACCATATTTAGAAAATCTTGACAATTTAAATCATATCATTGTTTCAGGTATAAATAGTATTGATGAATTAAAAAAGCCAAATAACATACAAGTTTATGCACTCGATGAGGTTTTAGAGAGTTTTGATGACTCTTCAAATCACTATAATTCAAAGTCAAGGGAACCAGCTTATTTGGTATACACATCAGGAACTACTGGTTTTCCAAAAGGGGTTTTACATGCACATAGCTCACTTATAGGAAGAGAGCCTGCAAGTGAGTATTGGTTTGATTTTAAAGAGAATGACCGTATTATGCACTCTGGTAAATTTAACTGGACCTATGTTTTGGGCTCAGCTCTTATGGATCCACTCTACCGTGGGCATACAGTGATTGCACATGAGGGAGCAAATGATGCAAAGAGTTGGGTAGAGCTTATTAAGAAGCATGAGTGTACCATCTTCATTGGTGTACCAACTATATATAGACAGATTTTACAAAAGACAGATTTTACAATAGATGACTGCCCAAGCTTAAGGCACTGTATGAGTGCAGGAGAGCATCTCTCTAGTGAGATGGTAACTTTATGGCAAGATAGATTTAAACAAAATATATATGAAGCTATAGGTATGAGTGAGTTTTCTTACTATATATCGCATTCAAAATTTAGAGCGATTAGACCAGGAAGTGCTGGATTTGTTCAACCAGGACACAATGTAAAGCTGCTCAATCCTGATACTCTTGAAGAGGTTGGAGCAGAAGAAGAGGGTATGATTTGTATAGGAGAAGATGATCCAGGGTTGTTTTTGGAGTATTGGAACTTAGAAGAGGATACTGCAAAAGCAAGACACAATGGCTACTTTTTTACAGGTGATTATGCGAAAAGAGATAAAGATGGCTACATCTGGTTTCTTGGAAGAAAAGATGACATCATCAATACTTTTGGTTTTCGTGTAAGTCCTCATGAGATTGAGAGGGTTATAAAAACTCATCCAAAAGTGGCTGATTGTGTTGCTCTTGGTATTGATATAGATGCATACAAAACCATAGTTTCTATTGCGGTAATACCAAAAGGGGATATTACTAAAGAAGAGGAAGAGGAAATTTTGGCATATGGACAGAAGAATCTTGCAAAGTATAAGGCTCCTAAGCAGATTTATATTGTAAATGACTATCCAAAAACAAAAAATGGAAAAGTTTTAAGAAAAGAGTTAACAAAGCAGCTTTTAGAGGGAAATAAAGATGTCGTAGAAAGTCCAAAAGTAGAGCCATACAGAGCAAGAAGATCGATGCTTTTTGTTCCTCCTTATAGTGAAAAGTATATAGATAAGTCTAGAACACTTCTTGCAGATGCTGTGATTTTTGATCTGGAGGGTATTTTAGAAGAGCAAAGAGATGCTGCAAGAGTTATGATTGCAAAGCAGTTTGCAAAGAGTAGTGATTTTGGAACAAGTGAGAGAATATTAAGAGTAAATAAGCTAAACAGTCCAGATTTAAAACTAGATATTGAACTAGCAAAAAAACTTGATATTGATGCTATTCTTTTCTCATGTATAGAGAGTGCTGGGGATGTTATGAGTGCAGACGAAATCATAGAAAGTATAAATCCAAAATTAGAGCTTATGATAGGGATAGAATCACCTCTAGGAGTTCTAAATATACAAGCTATATGTGCAGCTGGTACAAAACTAAAGTGCGTGATGATAGGCTCAAACACATTAGCTCAAAGGCTGCAAATTAGCCTCAAGAGAAATTCAAAGGCAATTTTTAACTACATGGCACAGATAGTTTTAGCAGCAAGAGCATATGGAAAGATAGTTATAGACGGACCTCATTTTGATGTTAGTGATGAGTTCTCATGTGAAGCAAGTTCAAAAGATGCTTTTTATCTTGGCTGTGATGGAAAAGCCGCAATTCATCCAATCCAGCTTGAGTATATTAACGATATTTTTACCCCTAAAAAGAGTGAAGTAGAAGATGCAAAAGGGATGATTGAGGCATTTGAAAAAGCACAAAAAAGTGGAAGAGAAGTTATACAGTACCGTAATGAGTTAATAGATAGAACTAGAATCGAGTGGGCACAAAGAGTTATAACTCTATATGACAGATACCAAGAAATTGGTAAGACAGCATTTTAGGAGTAGATATGAGTAAGATAAATATAGGCAACTTTTTTGAAGATTTTGCTATAGGACAGAAGATAATTCATCCACTTCCAAGAACTATTAGTGATGGAGATGTTAGTTTTTATATAGCTTTAACAGGAAGTCGTTTTGCTTTACACTCTAGTGATGTATTGGCTAGACAGATGGGGTACGAGAAAAGACCAATTGATGATATGTTGCTTTTTCATCTAACATTTGGGAAGTCAGTTCAAGATATATCACTCAATGCCATTGCAAATTTAGGTTATGCAGAGGTAAGCTTTAAAAATCCGGCATTTGTAGGAGATACGGTATCTTTGCAGAGTGAAGTTATAGGCTTAAAAGAGAATTCAAGTGGAAAAAGTGGAGTAGTTTATGTACACTCCGTTGGACACAATCAAAATGGAGATGAGATTTTAAATCTAAAACGGTGGGTTATGGTTCATAAAAAAGACAAAAGTACTAAAAGTGATATAAATTCAGTACCAACTCTTAAAAAAACAACACCGATTTTGGATGAAATTAATATCCCAACAGCTCTACATGTAGAGCCTGTTTTGACTGGAGGAGAGTACTTTTTTGATGACTACAAAGTAGGGGAGAGGTTAAATCACCCAGAGGGGATAACGGTTGATAATAGTGATCACACTTTAGCAACGAAGCTCTATCAAAACAATGCAAAAGTGCATTTTGATGACTTTATGATGAAAAATACTCCCATGAAAGAGCGACTTATATATGGGGGCCATGTGATTTCAATAGCAAGAACTATTTCGTTTAATGGTCTTCAAAATGCAATGTGGATATATGCTATAAATGCAGGCTCACATGCAAATCCTACTTATGCTGGAGATACTATATATGCCTATACAGAAATTTTAGAAAAGATAGAACATAAAAGAGAAGATATAGGGCTACTAAGATTAAGAACCGTAGCACTTAAAAACATGCTTCCAGAGGATGTAAAAAATCCAAAAGACGAACAGGGAAAGTACCTCAAAAATGTTGTACTTGATTTAGACTATACAATTATAATACCAATTAAAGGAATAAAATGACACACCCAAATGAAGAACTATTTGAATCAGGCAAGAGCCTACCTATAATACCAAGTTGCGAACACTTTGCAGGAAGTGAAAAGCTTATACTAAAAGCATTAGAGTTACAAAAAAAGCTAGGTCCTATCTTTGATATAACTTGTGATTGTGAAGATGGTGCACAAGTTGGCTCTGAAGTAGAGCATGCTAATATGGTTGTACGAGTTGTAAATTCTGATGCAAATACTCACGGAATGGCGGGAGTAAGAATCCACGACTACTCAAATGAAAACTGGAAGAGTGATGTTGATATCTTAGTGCCAAATGCAGGCGAAAAACTAGCTTATATCACGATTCCAAAGTGTACTAGCTATGAAGATGTCAAGGAGCAGATTGAGTATATTCAAAAAACTTGTAAAGATTCTAATATCTCAAGAGAGATTCCAATTCATATTCTTATTGAAACACATGGATCACTTAGAGATATAGAAAAAATTGCAACTCTTCCTTGGTTACAAGTCTTGGACTTTGGACTTATGGACTTTGTATCTGGCTACCAAGGGGCAATTCCAGCTTCAAATATGAGGAGTCCAGGGCAGTTTGAACACAAACTTCTTAGCCGTGCAAAAGCAGAGGTAACACAAGCAGCTCTTTCAAACAATGTAATCCCATGTCACAATGTAACACTAGATTTAAAAAATCAGTACCAAACATATAGTGATGCATCAAGAGCAAGAAATGAGTTTGGTTTTATGAGAATGTGGAGTATATACCCAACACAAATCACAGCTATAGTAGATGCGATGAAACCAGATTTTGATGAACTAAAAGCAGCTGAGGGAATCTTAATGGCAGCTCAAGACGCATCATGGGGACCAATTCAGTACGATGGAGAACTTCATGACAGAGCAACATACAGATACTTTTGGGAGCTACTCCAACGAGCTCACTTTAGCGGAGTAAAACTGAGTGATGAGGTAAATAAGAGATTTTTTTAACAGCTCTCTACATGTAAGGGTTTTCCTTACATGTAGAGCATAAAAAACTACCCGTTAGATTTTTTAGCTTTTTTTTCTTGTCTCTTCTCTTTTAGTGATTTACTTGCCACTTTTTTTACAGCCTTTTGACTGTCTTTTCCTTTTGCCATTTTAAATTTTTTCCCAACAACATCCATCTTTATCCCAACAGACATCGTCACCTTTTAGTTTGTTAAACTCTCTTATTACTTTTCGGTCTATGGTTATAGTTCCGTGTGTAGTTTTAAACACAAATTCCTCACCAAACTTGTCCTTGATGATATCTGCTAGTCCTACCTGGGGTAAAACACCTTTTTTATTTAACTCTTTTAGCATAAACTCTGCTACATCTTTTACTTTCATTATATTTTTACCATAGCACTAAAAAATGCTCCATTTCTTCCTATGTTTTCAACTTCTATGTGACTATTTTCATCTATGCGATTATCTTCAATAAACTGTTTTTTTATCTCTAAAATCACTGGGGTTGTTTTGCCGGGAATCTCAACAGTAGAGTAGTAGTCACAAAAAAGAGCAGATTGTGAAGAGCTTATCATAGGAGGAAAATCTTCTAAGACTTTTTGAACCTCTATTGAGTACTCTTTTACTTCACTTTGCTCTTTGCTTAGTGGAGTTGCGCAGAGTTTTAACTGCTCTAGATTGTCTTTATTTGCAAAGCAAATAGTAGCTTTTTTGTGTTTTTGTATGTTTGCAAGAGTATCTTTAGGTGTAGTTTTATCTTTCATACCAATTGCTACAATCACTGTTGCAGGGTTGCTTGAGAGGGGTATAAAGTAGGAAAAGGGAGCCGCATTTATAACTCCGTTGTCTTCTGTAACTATCCATGCAATAGGTCTAGGGATGACCGTATCTGACATAATTTTGTATCGTGTCATATCTTCTATATTTTTATAATCTAAAATCATTTTTTACCTTTTTTACTTTAGTTGGTCATGTAAGTATAAATTTTTATAAATTATATCAAAATATATAGGTATAATTTATAAAAACTTTAAGAGAAGGAGAATAGATGGGGAAAATTACTTCTGATGACATAAGACAGAGTATTGCTGATGCAATTCAATATATATCTTATTATCATCCAAAAGACTTTGTTGAGGGCATGGTTGAGGCTTATAATGTAGAAAAGTCAGAATCAGCTAAAAATGCAATAGGTCAGATTCTGATCAACTCAAAGATGTGTGCTATGGGACATCGTCCACTTTGTCAAGATACTGGTTCGGTCAATGTTTTTATTAAGGTTGGACTAAATGCAAAGTTAGATATTGATAAAGAGTTAGAAGATGTTATCAATGAGGGAGTTGCACTAGGCTACAAAGATCCTGATAACACTCTTAGATACTCAATCGTAAGTGATCCTGCAGGAGCTAGAATAAATACAAAAGATAATACTCCTGCGGTAATTCACTATAGTGTAAATAACTCAGACAAGATAGAAATCACAGTTGCTGCAAAGGGTGGCGGAAGTGAAAACAAGTCAAAATTTGCAGTTTTAAATCCAAGTGATAGCGTATATGACTGGGTTATGGAAAATGTAAGACATATGGGTGCAGGTTGGTGTCCTCCAGGAATCTTAGGCATAGGAATTGGTGGAAACCCAGAGAAGTCTATGCTTTTGGCAAAAGAGGCTTTAATGGGGCATGTAGATATCCATGAGCTACAAAAAAGAGGTCCACAAAATGCACTTGAAGAGCTTAGACTAAAGCTTTTTGAGGACATAAACAAAGTAGGTATTGGAGCTCAAGGACTTGGCGGTGTTACAACTGTTTTAGATGTAAAAATCTTAGACTATCCATGTCATGCAGCATCTTTGCCAGTAGCTATGATTCCAAACTGTGCAGCAACTAGACACATTCACTTTGAGCTAGATGGAAATGGCTCAGCTGTTTTTGAAAAGCCAGATTTAGACACTTGGCCAGATTTAGAACTTCCAATGGATACAATTAAAAAAGTAAATATTGAAGAGTTGACAAAAGAGAATCTAAGTCAGTTCAAATCAGGCGACACTCTTCTTTTAAGCGGTAAAATTTTAACAGCAAGAGATGCAGCACATAAAAAGATAGTAGAGTACAAAAATGCAAATAAACCACTTCCAAATGGAGTAAATTTAGAGGGTAGATTTATCTACTATGTTGGACCAGTTGATCCTGTTCGTGATGAAGCGGTAGGACCAGCAGGACCAACAACTTCGACAAGAATGGACAAGTTTACTAAAGATATGATGGAGATAAATATACTCGGTATGATAGGAAAAGCTGAGAGAAAACAGCCAACTATCGACCTTATCAAAGAGTACAAGTCAATCTACCTCATAGCAACGGGAGGAGCTGCATACCTTATAAGCCAATCAATCAAAAAAGCAAAAGTAGTTGCTTTTGAAGAGCTTGGTATGGAAGCGATTTATGAGTTTGAAGTAAAAGATATGCCTGTTACTGTTGCGGTCGATAGTAGTGGTGTTTCTATCCACACGACTGGACCTGAAAAGTGGAGAACTATATAGTTTTCATCAAAAAAGAGAGGGAGTTCCCCTCTCTTTTTAATCCTCGCTAGAATTCATCATCCATATAGAAAAGATATCCAGATAATTCCAAAAGGACTGTTTAAGTTCATCACTTATCTCAAGTGCCTGCAAGACAGGTATATACGACTCTAACCAAACCTTTCTAGCTTCCATAGTAATCTTAAAAGGGGCATGTCTTCTTGCCATTTGAGGTGCTCCTCTAGTAGCATTGAAGTATTGTGGTCCACCGCAAATCTGTATAAAAAAATCTGCTGAGTGCTGTTTTGCTTTTTCCAACAGTTCAGGAGTAGGTGGAAAAAGATTTTTTATCTTAGTTGTAACTAATATATCATAGTGGTCAGATATAAGTTTTCTCATACCCTCTTCGCCTAATACTTCGTAAAATTTTGGATTTGGAATCTGTACATTCGGTCTAGTTCCTAGTTGTGCTTGTGTAATTGTATAGTTCATTTTTGTTTATCCTTATAAAATAGCATGAACTATACAATTTAATTCTTTAAATATCACAAAAATATTTATTATAGTTGTATGACTTAACTAATAGAGAGTAAATTCCCCTTTTTGGTATAATTATACTATAATCTCACCAAAGCCGAAGCTTCAGTGAGAGGAATTTTATCTGGACTTGTTTAGATAAAAAAAGAGGTAAAAATGAAAAGAAATGAACTACTAGAAGTAACTAAATACTTACAAAAATATAGATCCATAACAAGTATAGGCAGAGTTGAAGACAGCATCATAAAGATAGTTTTTAACAAAGATGAAGCAATATTTTTTGATATGAAAAGAGGAGATTCGCACATATTTAAAAAAGAGCATTTTAGGCGCGCAAAACTTTATAATGCCCCTTTTGATGTCATTCTTTATAAGCGTTTTTCAAGAAGTCATATAAATTCACTTGAAGTAGTGGAGGGTAATAGGATTTTGCGTCTACATGTAAGCTCAAATTCTAGCTATAAAGCACAAAGTACGATTTTGCAGTTTGAGTTTACAGGACGCAACACAAACGCTATCATACTTGATGAAAACGAGGTGGTTTTGGAGGCTTTGAGGCATATTGACTCTAGTGTTTCATATCGCTCTATCAAAGTTGGTGAAGAGCTTGAAGTATTGCCTCCTCGTGAGTTCAAAGAATCACCTTCTTGTGTTGGTGAAAATGTAGATGCATACTTGAAGAATGAGTATGAAAAGAGAGCACTTTTAAGGCTAAATAGTATAAAAAATCAAAAACTAATAGCTCTACAAAAGAAAATAGACAAACTTCAAAAGCTTTTTGATAGACTTGATGATGAAGAAGAACTTTTAAGAAAAAGTGAGAAGTACAAACTTTGGGGAACTCTAGTTTTGAGTAATATTCATAAGGTAAAAGCATATGAAAATATTATAAAATTAGATGATTTTGAGGGTAATAAAGTAGAAATAACTCTACCAAAAGAGGCAAGAAGTGCTAGTGAAGCTGGTAACATACTTTTTGATAGCTCAAAAAAACTAAAAAGAAAAGCAAAGTCACTCTACAAAGAGAGGGAAAACCTCAATGATAAGATTGCATTCTTTAAAAAAATGCAAAGAGCAGTTGAGAAATGTGACGATGAAAGTGAGATAAATATACTGTTACCTAGACAAAAACAGACAAAGAAAGCTAAAAAAGAGATAAAGCATTATGAGACCTTTTTCATGGAAGGATTTAAAATTATGCTTGGTAAAAATGAAAAAGGTAACATAGAGTTACTTAAAGAGTCAAAAAAGAGAGATATTTGGTTTCATATAAAAGGTATTCCATCAAGTCATGTTATAATAAGAACAGATAAGAGTAGTGTTCCTCAGTCCGTTTTAGACTTTGCAGCAAAGATTTGTGTGGAGTTTAGTGTGACTAAAAAAGGAACTTATTTAGTCGATTATACTCAAAGAAGGAATGTAACGGTTAAAAATGGTGCAAATGTAGAGTATGTAGAGTACAAAACAATGTATTTTGAGGAGTAAAGGGAGATTTTATGGCAATTAGTCCAATGGGTGCAATAATATATACAAATCAAAATGTAACAGCTGCAGCGACTAAACAAACAGCAGTTCAAAACAGAAATGAAATGCAAAATGTTATGGCCACAGCTATTGCCAATGAAAAAGAGGCGGTAGTAAAAGAAGTTCGTCCCACTGAAGAAACTTACAAAATAGACCCAGAAAAAGAGCATCAAAAACAGAAAAATGAAGAGGAGAGTGGTGCAAAAGAGGAAGAGACCACAAAAGATACACAGCATAAACACCTAAAAGATGACGAAGATGATACTCCTTCAAGAAGACTCGATATTACCGTATAAGCAAAAACTCACTAAACATTAGATAAACTAAAGAAAAAATTTAAGGCTATATTTATGGATATTCAAGAGATTTATGATGCAAATAAACAGAGAATCTTAACTGGATTAGTACTACTAGCAATAGCAGTTATAACAGCAGTGATGGATAGTCTGTTTCTTACTTGGGCGATATTGGGAATAGCATATATGTTCTCTTTTCATGAGGCTATGAAGCTTTTTGGAGAAGAAGATAACAAGCTTTATGTTTATGCAGCTTTGATTTGGATAGCTGCTGCTTTTTACTCTCAACCAGTTGGGCTTATTTTTGTTGTTTTGGTTATTGCTACTTCAGTGATGGCACATAAAAAAAAGGTAAACTACAAGGCACTAGCACCATTTTTCTATCCTTCTATCTCAATGCTATTTTTGTTTACTCTATATAAAGACTTTGGTATCAACATGTTGATATGGTTAGTTGTTATAGTTGCTCTTACTGATACAGCAGCTTACTTTGTTGGAAAAAGCATAGGTAAAACTCCATTTTCTCCAACAAGTCCCAATAAAACTTGGGAAGGTGTGATTGGTGGTATTGTTGTTGCAACAGTTGCTGGAACATTTGTGGGACTTATGCACTACTCTTTATTAGTTGCGGTTATTACTTCGTTTTTAGTGTCAGTATCTTCTGTTTGGGGAGATTTGTTTGAAAGCTACCTTAAGCGTGAAGCAGGGCTCAAAGATAGTGGTTCAATCTTTCCAGGGCATGGTGGTTTCTTGGATAGACTTGATGGCTATCTTTTTGCTGTAGTAATCATGATATTTGTATTGACTGGAATCGCTTAATTGGTACTACTTGGATCAACTGGGTCAATTGGTGTAAATGCACTCAAAATTGCCGATAAATTTGCTCTACATGTAGAGGCCTTAGTTGCAGGCACAAACATAGAGCTTTTAAACAAGCAGATAGCAAAACACCAGCCAAAGTTTGTATGTGTAGCAACAAAAGAGTTAGCTCTACATGTAGAGCATACAAATGTATTTTATGGTACACAAGGTATACTAGAAGTTATAGAAAGCTCAACTTCGAACTTGGTAGTAAATGCTCTTGTAGGTTTTGTCGGGCTTGCACCAACTATAAAAACACTAGAACTTGGCAAAAAACTAGCCTTAGCGAACAAAGAGTCTTTGGTAGTTGCTGGGCATCTTTTAGATTGCTCTAAAATTACACCTATAGATAGTGAGCATTTTGGACTTTGGTATCTTCAAAGTGGACGAGAGATAAGCAAGATGACTATCATGGCAAGTGGTGGGGCATTTAGAGATACTCCTTTGAGCGAACTTTCAAAACAGACTCCAAAACAAGCCTTGAAGCATCCAAACTGGTCAATGGGAAACAAAATCACAATAGATAGTGCAACTATGACCAACAAGCTTTTTGAACTGCTTGAGGCAAAGTGGCTTTTTGATATAGACAATGTAGATGCTATCATGGAAACTCGTTCTGTAATTCACGCTATGATAGACTTCAAAGATGGAAGTAGCACAGCTCATCTAGCAGATGCCAATATGCAGCTGCCTATCGCTTATGCACTTCTAAGAAAAGTAGATACTAGAATCGTAAAACCGATAGATTTATGCAAAGTGGGGTCTCTTGATTTTAGAGAGATAAAGAGTGAAAGATACCCCATATGGGAAATCAAAAATAGCCTTTTAGCAAATCCTCAAAGAGGAGTTGTCGTAAATGCAGCCAATGAGATAGCTATAGGTAAGTTTTTTAAAAATGAATTAAATATACTAGAGCTTGCAGAATTTACAAAAAAAGCATATAAAAAGTTTGAAGATGTAAATCCAAAAAGTTTAGATGATATATTTGAGATAGATAGAGAAGTTAGGAAATATAGCCATCCAAGAACAAACTAAGGCATACTAGCGATAAGAGAAGTATGCAATTGCGAGGCAAAAGGTTGCAAGAGCTACTAGTAGCTTTAAAACCTTTTAACGAAGTCAAGTGTATGCTTCTCTTATCGTCCTTTGGATAAGTCATAAGTAAGCAATCTGCAAAGCATCTATCTCTCACCTTTACTAGTAAAGGCTTCAAGATAGATACTTCACATCTCACTCACTTATGACTTACTAGTATGCCTTAGTTTGTTTTTGGATGGCTATATTGTAAAAATTAAGGAGGATGTATGTACAGCAGTAGTACAGAGTATAACTTTAGCTTGAAAGATAGCATAGTTGGTTTGCAGTTTTTGTTTGTGGCGTTTGGTGCGCTTGTTTTGGTTCCAATTCTTACGGGGCTTGACCCTAGCGTTGCGTTGTTTACAGCGGGCATTGGTACGCTTATATTTCAGCTTGTTAACAAAGAAGCAGTTCCGCCAATCTTTTTGGCTTCTTCATTTGCTTTTATAGCTCCCATCATATATGGGGTGCAAACTTGGGGAGTAGCAGGAACTATGAGTGGCCTTTTTGCAGCAGGACTTTTTTATGTTGTACTTAGCTTTTTGGTACGCGTAAAAGGAAGTGAGTTTTTACATACTCTTTTGCCAGCAGTTGTAGTTGGACCTGTTATTATGACTATTGGTCTGATTCTTTCTCCTGTAGCAGTTTTTATGGCTATGGGAAAAACAGGAGATGGCTCAGTCGTGTTAGTGGAGTTTCCAGTAGCTATTACAATTTCACTTATAACTCTAACGGTTGTACTTTTAACTACACTTTTAGGGAAAGGGGTGTTTAGATTATTGCCAATACTTTGTGGTATTATCGTGGGTTATGTTGTATCTTTGATGTTTGGCATTGTCAGTTTTGATGCAGTTGCGGCAGCTCCTTGGTTTGCTATGCCAAAGTTTGTAGCTCCTGAGTTTAACCTTGAAGCTATTATATATATACTTCCCATTGCAATTGCTCCGGCAGTTGAGCATATAGGTGATATGTTAGCCATCTCAAATGTTACAAAAAGAGACTATTTGCAAAAGCCAGGTCTTAAAAACACACTCCTTGGAGATGGGCTTGCAACTAGTGCGGCTGCCCTTTTTGGTGGACCACCAAACACGACTTACTCTGAAGTAACAGGTGCAGTAACAATTACAAAAGCTTTTAATCCAGCTATTATGACATGGGCGGCACTTTTTGCGATTGCTTTGGCTTTTGTAGGAAAGCTTGGGGCTCTTTTAAGTACTATTCCAGTTCCTGTAATGGGTGGAATTTTGCTTCTTCTTTTTGGAATTATCGCTTCTATTGGCATGGGAACTCTTATAAAAGAAAAAGTGGATCTTCAGGATCCTCGCAATATGATTATTGTTTCTATTATCTTAGTTTTTGCTATTGGTGGTATGAGCTTCAACTTTGGTGGAGTTGGTTTTAGTGGAATTGGTCTTGGTGCAATTGTTGGGATTTTTTTAAATCTTGTTTTACCAAGAACAAAACATCTGGATGGATATTAATGTCTTTATATAAAAAGAAGGTTTAAAGTGGAATATATTGAGAATTTAGTCTCTACATTATCTAGTATAGTATGGGGACCTCCTATGCTGATTTTATTGGTTGGTACAGGTGTGTACTTAACAGTTATACTTAAGGGTATGCAGTTTTGGGCACTTCCGCATGCAATAAAGTTGATTTTTGACAAAGATGAAGACGGTAAGGGCGATATTTCTCACTTTGCTGCTCTTATGACAGCTTTGGCTGCTACGGTTGGTATTGGCAATATTGTTGGTGTTGCTACTGCTATCACACTTGGCGGTCCTGGTGCTGTTTTTTGGATGTGGGTTACTGGTGTTGTAGGTATGGCTACAAAATATTCTGAAGCAATTCTTGCTGTTAAGTACCGTTCGATTGGAGCAAATGGCATGAAGGGTGGACCTATGTACTATCTTAGAGATGGTGCAAAACTTCCAAAGTTAGGTATGGCGTTTGCTATATTTACGGCACTCGCAGCCTTTGGTATTGGCAATATGACTCAGTCAAATGCAGTTGCAACTTTGCTTAACTCTCAGATGGACATTCCTACTTGGGTATCAGGTGTTGTTATGCTGACCTTAACGGCGGTTGTTATACTTGGTGGCATTAAATCTATTGGTAAGTTTACATCAAAGTTGGTTCCTGTTATGATTGCTGCTTATGTTATATGTGCTGTTATCATTTTAGTTATGAATGCAGACAAAATTGGTGGGGCTTTTGGGCTTATTTTTTATCATGCCTTTAATCCTATTGCTGCTGGTGGTGGTTTCGCAGGAGCTACAATCGCAGCTGCGATTAGATTTGGTGTAGCTCGTGGTGTTTTTTCAAATGAATCAGGTCTTGGATCAGCTCCAATCGCAGCAGCAGCTGCAAAGACAAATGTACCAGCAAAACAGGCGTTAGTTAGTATGACACAGACTTTTATTGATACTCTTGTGGTTTGTACTATGACAGCTCTTATCATTCTTATATCTCCATTTTGGCAAGAGGGTGGGAGTGCAGGATTGCTTACAATGCAGAGTTTTTCATACCACTTAGGAGACATAGGTGGATATGTTATTATCGTAGCAACTGTTCTTTTTGCATACTCTACAATTCTTGGTTGGAGCTATTATGGTGAAAAAGCATTTGAGTTTATCTTTGGTGAAAAACTTGTAAAGCTATATCGTGTTATTTTTATAGCAGTGGTTATGGTTGGTGCAATGATGAAACTAGAGTTTGTATGGAACTTTTCAGACCTTGCAAATGGCTTGATGGCTGCTCCTAACCTGCTTGCACTATTGATTCTTTCAAAAGTAATCTCTAGTGAAACAAATAAATATTTTAAAACACTAAAAACATTAAAATAGACAAAAGGCTACTACATGGAACTATTTAGAATCATATTTTCAGTAGTAGCCACTCTTGTTATAGCAGGGCTTAATGCCTACATCTATCGTAGATTTTTATCAAAATTACAACCTTTTCAAAAGCATAAATCTATTTTAAAATGGATAATGATAGCTATAAGTTTTGGTGAAATACTCTATTTTTTAACACTTCGTTCAGGCATAATGCCTAGTTATCTTTTTACTTTTTTCTCTTCGTTAATTGGCATATCCTTTATGCTTTTTTGTATCTCTATTGTTTATGATATTTTTCATATTCCATTGAACAAAGTACCATTCGATAAATCAAGAAGACTAATGTTAAAAACCCTGCTTGATGTTACTATGCTTATTTTGGCTTTTTCATATATGCTAAAAGGTTTTTTCAATGGCTTTAAAAAACCAATCATAAATGAAGTTGACATAAACATAGAAGGACTCAAAAAAGAGTTAAATATTGTCCAAATTAGTGATGTGCATATAGGGAAAAGTTTGGGTAAAGAGTTTTTAGAAACTATTGTAAAAGATATTAACACCCTTAATGCGGACATAGTAGTCATCACAGGTGATTTAGTTGACTTACATGTCGATGAAATTGAAGACAAGCTAGATGCTCTTAAAGATATAAAAAGTAGATTTGGAGTCTATTTTGTGAGCGGCAATCATGAGTATTTTCATGGAGTTGAAGCAATATGTTCACTCTTAGAGTCTTTACATGTAAAGGTTTTAACAAATGAAAATGTATTTATTGACAACCAAATAAACTTAGTAGGAATTACAGACTTAATGGGAAGACGACTTGGTATTTTAAAACCAGACTTAAAAAAAGCTCTTTTACATGTAGATAAGAATTTACCTACTATTTTACTAGCTCATCAGCCAAAAATAACTAAAGAGTTAAAAGACGAAAATATCGATTTAATACTTAGCGGACATACACATGCAGGTCAAATTTTTCCTTTTGGACTTTTGGTTTTATTAGATCAGCCATATTTAAGCGGACTCTACCAGCACTCTAAAAAAACACAGATTTTTGTAAGTAGTGGGGTAGGTTATTGGGGTCCACCCATAAGAGTTTTAGCCCCTAGTGAGATAGTTAATATTAAATTATTGCCATCTCACTAATTTTGGGCTATGGGTTTAACGGTACTTTTATATTTTTTTTATTGTACAACCAGTTCCATCTACTAGTTCTGATGCTTTTGTTCTCGGACATTTATCGTACATATCTATTACACCATCAAAATCTTCATCAAGCGCACAGCCATATTTATCAACTTTTGCACCAATTGGTGTTACTTTGCATATATCTTTGTAGTTTGCAACACCATCCTTATCTGTATCATACGAGAACTTATTTGTTAGTGCACAACCGCTAAAAAGGAAAATTGAACTTAGTATTAAAATATGATTTTTATTAATCATCGCTGTCTCCACCATCGCTGTCTCCACCATCGCTGTCTCCACCATCGCTGTCTCCACCATCACTGTCGCCACCATCACTATCTCCACCATCACTGTCTCCACCATCGCCATCGCCACCATCACTGTCGCCATCATGACTGCTGTCATTATAATTTCCATTATCATTCTTGTCATCATTCTTGTCATCATTCTTATCGTCATTCTTATCGTCATTTTCCATCTCTTTTTGATCACCTTCATGCTCTCGTTCAATCTCTTGTTTTAGTCCTTCAAGAGTATTCTCTCTTTCTTCTTCATTAAGAGTAGCAAGTCCCATTTTTACTTGGTTCATAAGAGCAGCTCTTTGTGCGGGATCTGCAGTTTGTTTCATTTGTTGAGATAAAACCTGTATATTTGTATTTGTTACCACCGCAGGAGTTACCGCTGTGCCAGTTGTTGTTGCTGGAGGAGTTGCTGCTGCTGCTGTTGCACCTGTACCCGTTGTTGTCGCTGGAGTTGCACTGAAGAGTACACTCGCTGTTACTGTTGATAGTAATATCATCTTTCCTATAGTTTTCATTTTGTCTCCTTGTTTTTATGTAGTGAAAGTATAAGAAAGAAGTATTAGTTGAAAATTAGTTTTACAGTAGTTCCTTTTGAAAGTTCACTTTTTATCTCTATTGCTATATTTTCCTGAATACAAAGCCTTTTGACAATATTCATACCCAGTCCTAAGCCTCTTTCGTTTTCTTTGTAGTATTTATCAAATATTTTATGAGGATTCTTGATACCAATACCGGTATCTTTAATTATTAATTCTTTTCCATTTATCTCTATAAAAACTTTTCCATTTTTTTTATTGTACTTACAAGCATTTGTTACGATATTATCAATAATTCTAGAAATAGATATTTGATCGCCTTGTACATAAGATAAATGAACATTTGATTTGATTTGTATTGAAGGGTATAGTTTTTTTAAAACCTTAATTTTTTCTTCTATCAATGTATGTAGTGCAATTGGCTCATTGCTATTGTTTTTTGTCTGTTGTAGTGTTTCTAAATTTTTATACAACGAAGTTATTGTTTTTGCACTAAGCTCTATTCTTTCAAGCTCTTCAGATTTTTCCCTTCTAGCTAGAAGGTTTGTATTGAGAAGTATAGAGGTAACAGGTGTATGAAGATCGTGAATCAAATCTTTTAGAAAATTTTCAAGCAGATCTATGGATTGCTTCATAGGTTTAATTGCATAAAATGCAAAAACAGATGAAAAAATAAAAATAAAAACAATTGCAAGTGAGGATAAAACTATAGTTTTATATATCAGTACTTTTAAATCCTCTTTAAAATTTTCTTGTTTGTATATTACTTTTAGAACCAAAGTATCATCTTTTGGAAACCTAAAAAATGAATATAGTATTTTATCATCCTGGTACATTTTAAAAAACTTCATCTCAGGGCTTGCTTTTATGATATCTAATGAAAATTTTTTATCTTTAAAATCAAATGCATACTCTTTCATTTGATATAGTATATCTCTCTCTATATGGTCTTTATTTTCTTCATAGTAAGAGTATGCAATTAGGCAACCAAATAAAAACAGAGATGTAAAAGAGATACTAAAAATAGTAATAAATGATTTTTTTTCAGGACTTCTCAAGTTTGTATCCTATGTTTTTTAGACTTTTTATGTTTAGGTTTAAATTTTTTCTTAGTTTATTTATTATAACCCTCAGTGCTGAGTCACTAGGTCTTATCATCGCATCAAAAAATATTGACTTATCTATACTCATACCAACATTTTTTATAAGCAGTGAGAGAATCCCTTTCTCTACATTTCCAAGATTTACCTCTTCTTCATCTATATATACCATATTTTTAAAAGTATCAAATTTTATGTTTTTGTACTCTACAAATGGGTTATCTTTTTTTAGAGAGGCCTTAACTCGTATAAGAAGCTCATCTATATCAAATGGCTTTTTAATATAGTCATCACATCCACTATCAAAGGCATCTGATAGGGAAGTTATATCCTGAAGTGCGGTAAGAAAAAAAGCAGGAGTTTTATCACCAGCATCTCTTAGTAGTTTTAAAAAATCTATACCATTTATAAGTGGGACATTTATATCAAGCAGATATAGATCAAATTTTTCATTATATGTGATATCTAGGGCATCTTCTCCATCTTGAACTAGGGTAACAGTATAGCCTTCAAGAGTAAGGAGTTTTTTTAAAGTTTGAGATAAAATTTCATCATCTTCAAGAAGAAGTATTTTTCTCTTATTCAATCTCAGTTCCTCCTTAAGATAATTCTAATTACACTAGCTTCTCCCTTGTGTCCGCTACCTTCATCTAAGTCAACAATCTCTTGTGATAGTTTGCATATAGTGCAAGGAAGTGCTGAAAACAGTTGATAAAGCTCATCTAATTGATAAAGAAGATTTGTATCTTTTGGACCACCACTTAGAAAGTACATTTGGTCTACACTGAAAAACTCAGCGATGAAGTAGCCATTTTCATTTAGTGCGTCGATCGACTTTATAAACATATCTTTTTGCTCATCACGAGGTAGGTGCATAAATGATGATATGATAGCATCATATTTATGAGCAGGTTCCCAGTTTTCTATGAGAGTATGCCTTATAGTTATGGCTACATCTTCTTTGAGTGCTCGTTTTTGAAGCTTTAAAAGTCCTACATCACTAGCATCTAATGCCTCTACATGTAGAGCTCTTTTTGCTAAAAAAATTGCATTTCTTCCCTCTCCCTCTCCTAGACACAAAATTTTAGAGTTTTTTTCTAAGAGATGAGTATGCTCTTTTATAAAACTATTTACATCTGTTCCATACAGATAACCTTCTCTTGAAAATTTTTTATTCCATAACTCTTGCATAAAATCAATCCTTTTTCATCTTACTTCTTCTTGTACTCGAACAAGTCCAAGTACAATTCATATCATCTAAAGCACAACCTACGGTCGTAGAACTCTTGCATAGAATCAATTCTTTTTTATTGATAGTATTGTATCATATAAACAAAAAAGGATTTATGATGAGATACCCAAAGTTTTTTGATGAAGCGGAGAAAATTAGGATTACAGACGAGTTATCCGATATGCTTGGAGCTTTTGAAGGTGGAGAGATTGAGTTTTCGTACTTAGATGTTGTAAAGAGTGCGGGGCATAGTTGTCCTACCGTTGCAGGTGCTTTTTTGATGCTTAAAGAGGGGTTGAAGAGGTTTGATACTCCAAAAAGGGGAGAAATTAATGTATATCTTAAAGATGACATAAGTGAAGGAACTACAGGTGTTGTTTCAAATGTAGTAGCTCAAATTACAGGGGCAACTTCAAAAAGTGGCTTTCATGGACTATCAGGGAAGTACGACAGAAGAGGTTTGATGCATTTTAATGCAGATATTGACTCATCCATGAGACTAGTTGATAGAAGTGGAAAAGTAGTAGATATTGATTATGATCCAAATGGATTGGCTCCAAATCCAAAGATGAGTCCTCTTATGCAAAAAACATTAAGTGGTACGGCAACTGATGAGGAGAGAGAAGAGTTTAAAGACCTCTGGCAAGAGAGAGTTGAGAGAATACTGAAGTTTCCAGAGGTAGTTATAACACTTAGGTAAGGTTAGTTATTGTAGAATAAATCAAGTAAAGATTTAGGGTTATTTATGGATGATAAAAAGAGTACGAAGCTTACTAGGTTAATAGTTATATTACCTCTTCTTGGCATTGCTATTACATCATTTGCCTTGGTTCAAATCTTTTTGAGTTATGAACAAAGTATCTATGATGCAGATATTGAAAAAGTCAGGCAAGATATCGTAAAAAAGAGTAAAGTTCGTGCATATGAAAAGATCATGGACATTTCTAATTATATTGTTACTACTACAGATATCTTAAAAAAACAAGCAAGAGTTGAAGTAAAGAGCATGACCACTTTTGCTGTAAATATGATTGATTTGATATACAAAAACAATAAAGATCTACCAAAAGATAAGATAATAGAGCTGGTTAAACAGCATTTTAGAGATGTGCGATTTTTTGATAATAAAACAGGGTATTATGATATATTTGATATAAAAGGTAATAGTGTGTTGCTCCCAACTTTGCCTTCAAAAGAAAATATAAACCTTTTATATTTTAAAGATGCAAGAGGACAATACCCAATCAAAGATTCAATAAAAATTGTGAAAAATTCTAATGAGGGTTACTATGAGTGGTACTGGTATAAACCTGACTCATTGGATATGAAGAAAAAAATTGGTTATGTAAAAGGTTATAAAAAGTTAGGTATATACATAGTGACTGCAAGATACGAAGAAGACATAATCTCAAGTATAAAACCAAAGATGCAAAAACTTCTTATGAACATAAAGCATGAAGATAGAGGGTATATATTTGCTTTTGATTATGATGGGATGGTAATAGCTAACCGTGATAAAAAGTTGATAGGAACAAATATTTGGAATAAAGCAACTAAGAATGAGTATATAGCAAAAAACATAATAAAAGGTGCAAGAGTTCAGCCAGAAGGGTTTTTTATGACATATATCACATCTTTCGATAAAGAGCTAGGAGAAAGTGAGTATAAAACATCTTTTATAAAAGATGTCCCAGAGCTTGGGTGGGTCATAGGAACGGGAGCTTACTATAATGATTTGTTAAAAGAGATAAAAGAAAAACGAAGAACTTTAAAAGAAAAACTAGAATCTGTGGTAGATAATATTAGTTATGCTACGGCACTTGTACTAGCAATCATGCTTATAGTCACTCTTATAGTATCTTATAAGTTGCAGAGTATATTAAAAACTTATCAGAAGCATTTAGTAATTAAGCATAGGCAGACTATGGCACAAAAAGAGCAGCTTGTTTATCAGCTTGAGCATGACTATCTTACAAATTTACCTAATCGAATTATGCTTATTAATAGACTAAATCAAGCCATTAGCCTTTCAAAAAGAGATGGTCGTGAAATAGCAATATTTTTTATAGATGTTGATAACTTTAAAGTTATAAATGACACAATGGGACATGATAGTGGTGATATTATACTAAAGGAGGTTGCTAGAAGGTTACAGGGCTCTATAAGAGAGTCAGATTTGGCAGCAAGATTTGGTGGAGATGAGTTTGTGGTAGTTGTAGAAAACTATAAAAATATACGGGATATTATAAAAATAATAGACAACATACAGAAGAATATAAACAAACCAATATTGATAGGAGAGTCTAGTTATAGCACAACATTGAGCCTTGGAGTAAGTATATATCCAACTGATGGAGAAGATCCAAACACTCTTTTAAAAAATGCAGATATAGCGATGTATCAAGCAAAAACAGGTGGAAGAGATGCTTATAGATTTTTTACAAATAGGATGAATGAGGAGATTATAACAAAAATCAAGATGGAAGACTCTCTTCGCTTAGCTTGCATGAACCAAGAGTTTGTTTTGCATTATCAGCCAGTTGTGAATGCAATAGACAGCAAAATAGTGAGTGTAGAGGCTCTTATAAGATGGAATCACCCAACAAAGGGCTTAATCTTCCCAGATCAGTTTATATCGTTAGCTGAAGAGAGTGGTATTATCATAGATATAGGCAAGTGGGTTATAGATGAGTCTATGAAACAGATTGTGCAGTGGAAGTCCAAAGGGTATGATATAGAAAAGATAGCGGTCAATGTAGCGGCATACCAGCTAGACAATAGTGACCTAATAGAGTACATAAAAGATGCACTTGAGAGAAACTTATGTAAGCCAGAGTGGATAGAGGTTGAAGTGATTGAGCGATATATCATGAAAAATCTTGATAAATCTATATCTATTTTAAATAGATTAAGGCTGATGGGCATAGATGTTTCTATAGATGATTTTGGAACAGGACACTCATCTTTAGCATACTTAAAAGAGCTTCCTGTTACAAAACTAAAGATAGATAGAGCATTTGTAAAAAATATTGAAGGTAGTTTTGAAGATAGAGCTATTGCAAAGACTATTATCGCACTTGGAAATGGTCTTTTGATGAAAGTTTTAGCTGAAGGGGTAGAAACAGATATGCAAAAAGGTTTTCTCACAGCACAGGGGTGTAGTCTAATGCAAGGCTATCTTTTTAGTAAGCCACTGCCACTTGTTGAAGTAGATGAGTTAATCAAAAGGGGATATTGTGGATAGTGTATTTGAGCTTTTCAAGATTGGTATTGGACCATCAAGTTCACATACAGTTGGACCCATGAAGGCAGCTCAACTATTTGCAACAGAAGCCTTTAGTGCCAAACTATTAGATAGGTGTTGTAAAGTAAAAGTAAATCTTTTTGGATCACTTGGTGCAACAGGAAGAGGGCATAGTAGCGATAAAGCAGTTGTTTTAGGATTGATGGGGTATCTGCCAGAGAGCGTTGATATGAGTCATGCCAAACAGAGGTTGGAAGATGTTTTAGAGTATAAAAAAATTAATCTTTTAGAGATGAAAGAAGTAAGTTTTGATTTTGATAAAGATGTAACTCTGTATGCAAATAAGTTTTTAGACTTCCATCCAAATGGTATGAGCTTTTATATATATGATTCACAAGATAAGCTACTAAAGAAAAAAACATACTATTCTATAGGTGGAGGCGCTATTCTTAGTGAAGATGATATCAGTAGGAAAAAGCTTGAAAAAAAGATAGATTTTCCATTTGGGTTTGATAGTGCAGATGAACTCTTAGAGGAGTGCAGGAAAAACTCTCTCTCAATTAGTGCTTTAATGATGGAAAATGAGAAGGTTTTTAGAAGTGAATTTGAGATAAGAAGTGAGCTTTTAAAGATCTGGAAAGTGATGGAGGAGTGCGTAAGGGATGGTTGCTCTAGTACAGGAGAACTTCCAATTCTAGGTGTTCAAAAAAGGGCAAAAAGCATATACGATAGACTTAGTAAAAAAGATGGATTTTCTATGATAGATCCACTTGAGGTAATGGACTGGATAAATCTATGGGCATTAGCAGTAAATGAGCAAAATGCATGTGGCAAAAAGGTCGTAACTGCTCCTACAAATGGAGCAGCCGGTATTATCCCTGCTGTAATGCACTATATGAATAAATTTTTAGGTAACACCTTTAAAGAGTACGATGAAGATAAAATCATAAATTTCTTACTTACCGCAGGAGCAGTAGGACTTTTATGTCAGAAAAATGCCTCTATTAGTGGAGCAGATGTTGGTTGTCAGGGCGAAGTTGGAGTAGCTTGTTCTATGGCGGCTGCTGGACTTGCAGAAGTTATGGGTGGGACTATAGAGCAAGTAGAAAATGCAGCAGAGATTGCGATGGAGCATAGTCTTGGTCTTACCTGCGATCCTGTAGGTGGACTAGTACAAGTTCCTTGTATAGAGAGAAATGCTGTAGCATCAGTAAGGGCAGTTAATGCTGCTCGTATGGCACTCAATGGAAACGGTAGCCACTTTGTTTCACTTGATAGTGTTATAAAGACTATGTATGAAACTGGAAAAGATATGATGAGCAAATATAAAGAAACCTCGCAAGGCGGGCTTGCCGTGAATATTGTGGAGTGTTAATATAAATCAAGGATGGGTATATTAGAGGTACCCTTAACACTTAAGAGAATTTATAGAGATAAATTTGGTATAATAGACCTCTTGCAAGGGGTTATGCAAGAAGTCTAATACATAAAAAATGGAAAAGTATGCAAAGAAGAGCATTTTTGGGTTTAGTAGCAGCTAGTTCTCTATCTGCTATGACTCATGTGAAACATATAAAAAAAGAAGATGAATCGGTATGGCTAAGCGATGAACAGATTTCTGTCTTTTTTAGTGTTAGTAAAAAAATAGATCTTGTAAAAAGGTATGTAGGGCACGGTAATTTTAACATTTTATGTTATGACGATATGCTTAAAACTGCCGCAAGATACTCCAAGATAGGTAGATTTACAAAAGTAGAGCTTGACTTTATGGAGGAGATATTTTATGCCGATCCAAATGAGCATGGATTTTATGGAAGCAGAACAGTTCCATCGATAACAACAAAAATCAACAAAAAAGATGTGATTAAAATTCCAAGGACAGGACACTACCTCTTTAAAGGTCATTCAGATGAGTCATACAGTAGAGTTATATCTGATGTGGGAAAGTCACTTGTCTTGACCTCTGGAGTAAGAGGAGTTCCAAAGCAGATGGATCTCTACTTTCGCAAGATAAAATCAACAAAAGGCAATATAACTAAGGCATCTCGTTCTCTTGCACCTCCTGCTTACTCGTACCACTCTATAGGTGATTTTGATGTAGGTAAAAAAGGGTGGGGATATAAAAATTTTACAGTTTCCTTTGCAAGAACACAAGAGTTTTGGAGATTGCAGAAACTACCATATATCTCGATGAGATATACAATAAACAACAAAGATGGAGTTAGATTTGAGCCTTGGCATGTTAAGATTATTTAGTACATTTATCCTTTTTGCAGGATTGGTTTTTGCAGATGGATTTGATTTTACCCTTATAAAAAAGGGTTCAACGGATGATAACAATACACTTTTAGTAGTTGGAGGCATTCAAGGAGATGAGCCTGGTGGTTTTATGGCTGCATCCATTCTCTCTACTCACTATAAAATTACAAAAGGTTCAGTTTGGATAGTCCCAAATTTTAATTTTTACTCAATAATTAAGAGAAATCGTGGACCATATGGAGATATGAATAGAAAGTTTGCAAATTTACCTACAAATGATCATGACTTTCATTCTATAGATAGGATGAAAAAAATCATACAAAAAGATAATATAAAAATGGTTATCAACCTTCATGATGGAAGTGGTTTTTATAGAAAAAAATATGTAGATAAGAACCATAGACCAAGTAAATGGGGTCAAGCAAGCATCATAGATCAGGCTGTAGTAGAGGGTATAAAGTATGGAAATCTTGAAGAGATTGCTAATAAAGTTGATGAACATATAAATAAGCATTTATTGAAAAAAGAGCATGTTTTTCATACAAAAAACACAAAAACACACCTGAAAAAAACATATGAAGAGAAAGAGATGAGTAAAACTCTGACTTACTATGCTATAGGCAAAGGAAAGGCTGCTTTTGGCAATGAGTCTAGCAAGGCACTTCCTGTTCATGAGAGAGTTTACTACAAGCTTTTAGCTTTAGAGAAGTTTATGGATGTTATGGGAATTGAGTATACAAGAGAGTTTGATTTAACAGCAAAAGAGCTTAAAAATGTGATAGATAATGATATATTTATCTCTTTCAACGATAAAAAAATATATATTCCACTCTCTCGTGTTCGCTCTCGTATTGCCTACTTCCCAGTAGAGCGGGGTGCTAAGATATCTTTCAAACCAAGTAGTCCAGTGATGACAGTTTTAGAAGAAAAGGGCAAATATGTTGTTTACTATGGTAATAGAAAGCTGACAACTTTAGTTCCTCAGTATTTTGAATATGATGATTTTGATGGGAGATTAGATGTTGTAGTAGATGGTAAAATGCAAAAAGTAGCTATGGGAAGTCTAGTTGAGGTAAAAAAATACTTTAATGTAAAAAAAGATAAAAGATTTCGTATCAATGTCATAGGCTATGTCAATAGAAAACATAAAAACGAATCAGGATTAAATATCCGTAAAAAATATACTATAAAAAGATTCTCTGTCGATAAAGATGGAAAAAGGTATAGAGTAGAAGTCTATGATAATAAGACTAAAAATAGATTTTTAGGTATGTTTTTAGTGGAGTTCAAGTGATACTGAGCATAGAGAGTAGTTGTGATGATAGCTCAATAGCAGTTACTAGGGTTAGTGATGCTAAGCTACTTTTTCATAAAAAAATTTCTCAAGAAGTAGATCACTCAAAGTATGGAGGAGTTGTCCCAGAGCTTGCTGCTCGTCTTCATGCTGTGGCATTACCAAACATACTTGAAGAGTGTAAAGAGTACTTTCCTAGTCTTAAGGCAGTTGCAGTTACTAATGAGCCCGGTCTAAGTGTAACTCTTGTAGAGGGAGTTTGCATGGCGAAGGCATTGAGCATATCTTTAGATATCCCTTTACTTCCGATCAACCACCTTAAGGGGCACATATACTCTTTGTTTATAGACAAACCAAAAACTGTATTTCCATTGCTTGTTTTGCTGGTTTCTGGAGGGCATACTCAGCTTTTGCAAGTTGATAGCTATGATAGCATAGAAGTTATAGCAACCACACTAGACGATAGCTTTGGAGAAAGTTTTGATAAAGTAGCAAAGATGATGGGCTTGGGGTATCCTGGAGGTCCCATTGTTGAAGAGTATGCAAAAGATGGAGATGAAAATAGGTTTGATTTTACAGTTCCTCTTTTAAGAACCCCAAAACTAGCTTTTAGCTACTCAGGACTTAAAAATCAGGTTAGACTCGTCATAGAAGAAAACCCAAATGACAAGCAAGATATATGTGCATCTTTTCAAAGAGTTGCTACAAAACATCTTGTGCATAAGCTTAAAAAAGTGCTACAATCTAAAAGCTTTGATGATTTTGCCATAGTTGGAGGAGCGAGCGCAAACCAATATCTAAGGGGTGAAATTCAAAAACTATGCAGCAAGTATAGCATGAACCTACATGTAGCAGATTTAAGATTTTGTTCTGATAATGCTGCTATGATAGGAAGATGTGCTGTTGATGCATTTGGGCTGAGTAAATTTGCATCTTTAGATGATATAAGAGTAAACCCTAGAACTAGCTTTTGATTACTTGTATCTCAAGGTATAAGTTGATTCCACTTGTTTCATAGACTCTTTTTTTTGCCAATTCTATAAGCTCCATTGCCTCTTCAAAAGTACCATCTCCAAGATTTACCAAGAAGTTTGCATGAGTTTCACAAAAAGCCATATTGCCTACCTTAAATCCTTTTAAACCAGCTTCATCTATAAGTTTACCAGCAAAATTGTTAGGTGGATTTTTAAAACAACTACCAGCACTAGGTAGTTTTGGTTGGTTGTCTCTAAAATTCTTAAACATTTCTAAAAGAGAGTTATCAAAGCCATTTTGTATCTCAAATGAAGCTTCATATATAGTGCCATTTATGTTAGTGTGCCTATATCCAAACTCTATATCTTTTTTTTCTATCCACCCATACTCTGTTTTTATGGCAATAAGATGGTTAAAAATTTCCCACTCTTTAAGCCCTGCATTCATTTTTATCATACCCCCAAGAGTACCTGGAAGTTTTTGCATGAGTTCAAAGTTTTTTATGTTATGCTTTTTTGCATATGAGAGTATTTTACCACTAGGTGTTGCACCTCCGATATGTAGTAAACTGTTTTTTATATGTAAAAAATCAAAAACTTTTCCAAGCATCGCTAGCTTTGGAGGGTTTGAAGAGACAAGTAGGTTGTTTCCCCCACCTATGATAAAATGCTCTACATGTAGAGGCTCTGTTATGATTTGAACATCAACAACAGGTCCTATCTTGATGCTTGTATAAGTTGCTAGATTGAGTGTTTTCAAAATATAAAAGATGGGATCATGGTGATGACTCTATGGGTAAACTCTATCATCATATTCATCATCCAAGGCATAGTAAAAATTGCAACCACAATAACAAGTATAATTTTTGGTACAAAACTAAGTGTCATCTCGTTGATCTGGGTTGTAGCTTGAAATATACTAATTACAAGCCCAGCAAGAAGCCCTGCCATAAGCATAGGAAGTGCCATCATGAGTGCAAGTTTAAATGTTTCAACTCCAAGTCCAATTAACTTTGCTTCCATTTAATGTCTCCTTTTTAAGGAACAAAGTCCCTCAAAAATTCCTCTCACTAAAGCTACAACAGGGGTTGAGAGTGTTTTCAT
>JALSME010000113.1 GCA_026987955.1 Sulfurospirillum sp. | reverse complement strand
GAATATATAAGTAGCTCTTATATATTCTTATTTTTTCATTATTATTTTACAAAGGGGATGTCTAATTAAAAGCTTTTCTTTCCTCCATACATAAACATACTCTATAAAAACCACATCTATTTTATAGCCTTCAGAAATTTTAGCACTATATAACTCATTAAATTTTCTCGAAAATACCGCTATACAATTATTATTAAAAAAAATTGCATACTTTTTAGACTTCTTACTCCATTGAATCTCAACACTTTGTCCTGATACAAACTTCTCATTAGAACCAATATAAAAATTCAACCAAATATCTTCGAGCGATATAACATGAGTGAAAACTTTTGCATTAGGTTGATAATTTATATTATCAAAAAGATATTCTACCTCATCTGATTTTCCAACTCCTTTACCTCCAAAACGCAATATAAATAATTCATACTTAGCTCTTGTCATCCCAACATAATAAACTCTTCTATCTTTATCAGATTTCGGGTCATTATTTATAAGTAAAAAAACTTTATCAAACTCCATACCTTTTGATTTGTGTATTGTAGTTACAACTACATCTTTTTTAAAATTATCAAAATCTTCTATTTTTATCTCTTCTAGATATGCTACCCATTGAGAAATATATAGATTATCACTCTCATCCAAAAATTTATTTACTATATGTTTTAACAAAGGAAGATTTATAGATTGTTTATATATCAACTCCATATGCTCTAAAGTATTCTCAAAATAATTTTTCTCATAATGAGTATCATCATCTTTAAGATAGGAGTTCAACTTATGATTAAATTCAAATACTTCTTCAATATTTTTAAGTTCAAACCTTTCTCTATCTATAATATATTTAGCTTCTATTCCATTTTCATGCAATAAAGAATATATCTGCATAACATCTTCATTGGTATATGTTAAAATTGCAATATTTCTATTCTTTTCTTTACTAACAAATTCCACAACTGGCTCTATCAGTGTTTGAGTCTCACTATAAGATATAACAACAACTTTACCATCATGCGATGAGTCTGAATTTAAATCTTTTTCTTTATATCTATGTTCGAGATGTTTAACATATTTATTTGAGTATTTTACTATATTTTTATAGCTCCTAAAGTTTGTCGATAACTCATACTTTTTATGTACATAATTACCATCTTCATCAAAACCAAACTCATCTTTAAATTTATCTATATATTTTATATTTGCACCTGCATGGTCCATGATGCACTGATCATCATCTCCTACAGCTATAATCCTTAAATTTTTACCCAAAGACTCATAAATAGCTTTTATAAATGCAAAACTTTTCTCATTGACATCTTGAAATTCATCTAAAACTAAAACTGATATATAGGGTAGTTTTATCTCACCATTTTTAAGCTCTTTTGTTGCTTCTTCAATAGCCATATTAAGTACATCATTACATTTTCCTACTCTTCTTGCTATAAGTTTTAGTGCATAAGAGTGAAAAGTTTGTATCTCCACGTCATAGGAAAGTGAGCCGATAAGCTGATTTAGTCTATTTTTAAACTCCATCTTTGCACTTTTGGAAAATGTAAGCATCATAAACTGTTCAGCTTTTATATCTTCTGTTAGAATCAAAGAAGCTATCTTATGAACCAATACTTTAGTTTTTCCACTCCCTGGTCCTGCTAGTATCATCATTGCTTTTGTAGTTTTATCTGCAATAATCTGCTGTTGCTCAAAAGACATTTGTTTAAAAATTTTGTTATATCTTGTTTGTGTTATGGGTTGTAAAAGTTTTTCTTTTAAAAGATTGTATTTTTTCTTAAAGGAGTTATACTCCAAAGTAAAATAATCCTTTAAAAAAGACATTGCTTTTGTATTATCATCTTTTAGCCTAGTTGCATACTCTCCCACTATATGGATTGATTCTATTTTAGTTTTATAGTGATTTTCAAGTCTATGTTTATAGTCATTTTTTGTGTACTTTTTGTTGATTGTTTTTAGTTTTTCTTCCTTATATATTTGCATTGGGGAGTAGTTTATGAAACGTCCATATAGTAGCTCCAATATACCTAAATAGTGTAAATACAAAAGAGTTTTATCTAACTCTTTAAAACTTATATCTTCCCCGACTTCATCTTTTAACCATTTTAAAGAAAAATCAACCTTTTCTCTTTTATCTTCAGAATTAACATCTCTTAAAAGAATCTCTAAAACTTTTTTTGCTATAGCATGTTTGCTAAGTATACTCTCTCTTGTCTTGTCTTTATCTATAAACTGTAACTGCCAAATATCATTTTGTCTATTGATACGCTTAAAAATAAAACTTGTTTTATCCTTCCAATTTTTAAGTATATCTTTTATAAGCTCCGCTTCATTTTTAGAAGATATCCCCTCTATATGAAGATACTCATTTAAATCTTTTATGCTCACTTTGTCTACATATAAATTCACAAGATATTTAAATAAGCACTCTTCTATCTTTTTAATTTTCAAAAATTTTTTTGTTGATTTTTTATCTATCTCAAGAGATAAATCTTTACTATCTCCTAATATTTCTAACTCTTTAAGCATATTTATTGCATAAGAAATTTGAGGCTTATCAAAACCAAGCATATATGCTAGTTCATCTACTTGAACACTATCTGTTTTTCCTCGACCTAATATACTCTTTAAGACTATTACTAGGGTGTCTTTATCTATTTGATTTAAATCCAAAATATCTAGTTTAGTATGTAGTTTTTGCATTGCATCTGATGCTATTGAATCTGCAAAGTAGTTAATTTTATTTCTCTTTCTATTTATATAACCCTCTCTTTCTAGTTCCAAAAGAGCAGTTTTAACTTTAGTTTCATAATCATAGCTACTATCATCTACATCCCAGCCTGCATCTCTAGCAAACTCAAAAGCACTTTTGCTTACCAAGTCTCCTTTTGTTCTTTTAATAACACTAAATATAGTATTTATCTCATTTGCAGTTAATTTTGAGCGATTCAAAGAAGCAAAATGTTTGTCTAAATCATCTTCATTAAAAAGTATAGGGCAAAATGCTTCTAATTTCTCATCTCTTGCACCTCGCCCTGCTTCTTGAGCATAACTCTCCAAGGAGTCTGAAATTTCATAGTGTATTACATTTGTAATATTTGCTTTATCTACACCCATTCCAAAAGCAGTTGTAGCAACTATAACATCTATGCTATCTTCTATATACTCTTTTAGTATCTGCATTTTAACTTGTGAATCTAGTTTAGAATGAAACGATTTTACACTTTTACTAGTGTCATAACTCAACCTTTTAGAAACTTCATCACACTTTCTTGTTGAGGATGGAATATACACTAAAGTGGAGCCATCATGCTCATCTATGAGTTGTAAAAGTTTGTTGTATTTTTCTTTTTCATTCAAATTTATAGACTTATACTTTAGGTTTTTTCTCTCTGGAATAGCTAAATACTTTTCAAGTGTTATTCCTAAACCATCTTTAAAGTAGTCTTCTATATCAGAAATAACACTTGGTTTTCCTGTTGCAGTAAAGCAAGAAATAGGAATGTGCTCTTGAAAATCTTTTTTTTCAATTAACTCTTTGATATACTCACAAATATAGTAATAATCTTGCCTAAAATCATTGCCCCATGTAGACAAACAATGGGCTTCATCTACAACAAACCTTTCTATCAACCTATTTTTAAGAATATTAAAAATCGAGTTTGAGCGAAGTGACTCTGGTGCAATATAAAGTATATCTGCTTCACCATTTATAACTTGCTCTATTGCTTCAACTCGCTCCAACGGACTCATAAAACCACTTATCGCTACAGCCCTAAAATTTGCTACTTTTGAATTAAAACTTTTTATATGATCTTCAATAAGAGCCTGTAAAGGAGATATAACAACCGTGAGTGACTTATATGCTTTCGCTTTTATGATTGCTGGTAGCCAAAAGGTAAAAGTTTTCCCACCACCCGTTGGAAGTATGGTCAAAAAAGACTCATCTTTTAAAGATGCTTCAACTATCTCTTTTTGAGAAACAGATGGCTTGTCAAATATACTAGCATTTAGTCGAGGAAACTCTCTAAACTCAGAAAATCCAAAAACTTCATTTGAAAAATCGGCTAAACCTTTTTTTTCTTTTTCATAATCAAAGCACAACTTTTTTTGAATCTCAACTATATCAGGATATTTGTACAGTATTTTTGGAGGATGTGATTTTACTTCTATGTATGGAGTTAATAGAGCTATTATATAGGAGAGTTGAACAGGATACCTTATAACACACTCTTTTAGGTACTCTTTATTTGGTAAAACACTATCATACTCTTTAACTAAAATTTCATACAAAGTATCTAAATCCAATAGATCAAATGCTATTTTTTCTTTAAAGTAACTAAAAAAACCACAAAAATACTCATCGTCCTTCAAAAGTGAATAAAATATATTTCTTGTCACTTTTTCAAGTAATTTAAATTTTTCTTCAAGTTGTTTTAATAGCTCTTTTGTAAGTTTACTATCTTCTACTGGGTTATTCATAAAGTCATCTTCAGTTTTGTAGTTTTTAGGCAAAGCATGAACTGTTTTTTCACTAAAAAGAAGCAAAGAAAGAGGTAGAGTATCTATAACATTTAAAGACTTTATAGTATTGTACAAAAAAGTATTTTTTATGATACCAATATCAAAATCAACAAAATTATGACCAGAAATAAAACCAATATTTTTATCTTTTATAAACTCATCTACTGCCAAAACTGAGCTACTGCGTAACTCCTTATCTAAATAGATAACACCTATCTCTTTTATCTTACTATTACCATATGCCTCTATGTCTAAAAACAGTATATCTTTAAAAATATTACTCATCAAATGCCCTTACATTGCAGATAAAGTTTTATATTCATGAAGAGCAAAATCATCTGTCATACCACTTATGTAGTCTATGATAAGCCTTACTCTATAGTACCATTCAAGAATTTCAAATTTTTCTTTATCCTCTATTTTTTTTACATCATTACTATAGGCAACAACTTGTTTTTGCGAAATTCTTCTTAAAAGTCTCATTGATATAAAGCACTCTATATTTTCATCTTCAACTAACTTTGCAAAATCATCGGAACTTAGTTCTAAAAGTGGTTTATATATATCTAAAAGTCCATTTATGATTGCATAACCTTGAAGTTCTAAGGTTTGTACATCTCTATTTTGATATATATATTTCAAAGAGATTTTTTCTAAAATTTTAATTGCTTTAAAGTATTTACTTTTTGTATCAAAATCCAATAGTGCATAGTTAAACTCTCCTTCAAAAATCTCCTTGTGATTAATCACATAAACATCTGCTACATGATTAACCAAATCAGTCACTATACTAGCTCTTATAAGAGTAAAAAACATATTGAACTGATATGGTTTATCATTTTTCTTTGCTTGTTCATATCTCTTTTGTATAACATCTAAGAGATAGCTTTCTCCCTCCTCTTCACACTCTTTTTTGATGAGATTATAAACCTTATCAAGACTAAGGATTCCTTTCTCTACTGAGTCCTCCAAGTCAGCTGTTAAATATGAAATATCATCAGCAGCTTCCATGATATATGTTATGGGAAATCTATGTCCACTCTTTACATGTAGAGCATATTGTATTTTTTGTATAAACTCTTTTTCACTATAGTAGTAACCTGGCTTTTTCATCAAATAACTAAAGCTATCATCTTTTCTTGGCTTGTCTTCAAAAGCTCCTCTAGTGTACTTGAGAACTGAGAGTATTTGAGTATATGAGAGATTTAGTCTTTGTAGTTTAGTTATGACGCGTAATGCTTGGGCATTTCCATCATAGTTACAGATATCTTTACCTAGTAATTCTTTTAACTTTTGCATCTCATTAGTGCTACATTTAAATCTCTCTAAAATAGGCAAGGCATTGTTTTTTAACCACTTATTTATAGTTTGCTCCGCAAAATGTCCAAATGGAGGATTACCTATATCATGAAGTAAACTTGTCATCTCAGAAGTTGAAACAAAAGCATTTTCTAGCTCTTGAAGTTTATATTTTTCAAGACCATCAACTTTTAGCTTAGCTAAGATAGTTTTTGCTATAAAACGAGCATTTTGAGCTACTTCTAAAGAGTGAGTAAGTCTAGTTCTTATTGAAGCATTAAGTTCTAAAGCAAAAACTTGTGTACGCTTTTGGAGTCTTCTAAGAGCTGGTGCTGAAAGTATGCGGCCCCTATCACTTTCTATAGAAGATTCTATACATGTTGATGGATAAAATTCCCTATCAAGCCTAATTTTTTTACTATAATCAATCATCTATTTCCTTTAATCCAAAATAATCCCCTAATAGTTACACTTATACCAATTTACATAATTATCCCAAATCAAAGTATCTCTATATAAAGTAACACCGTTAAGATTAGGTGTAGTACCATCAGTATCAGCAATTCTAAGCTGTATCCTATTTCCGCTAACTCTTTCGACATATGCAGTTATCGTTGTAGATAAGAATAACGCTACAGTTCCATCCATGCAAACTTTTTCTCCAACATATTTTTTCTCATAAAAAGAGTCTGCTTTTCTCTGTTTTCTTTTTGCTACTTCTGCTGCACGAATAGCCTCTCTAGTACGCCTTTCTTCTTCCAATTTTTTTCTTTTCTCTTCTTCTAATATAATTTTCTTTTTTAAAGTAACAATTCTTTCTTTAGCAGAAGATATTAATGTGGAATTTGGATACCTCTTTATAAACTTATTTAACTCTTTAATGCTTTTTTGTTTGCTATCAATATTATATGCTTTCTTATATTCACTCTTTTCTACCATTATTTCAGGATCTTTTATCTCCTTAATACCACTAAATTTTAATTTATTATTTATGACTTCAAACTCAATTGTGGGATTAAAGTTCTTTTTAACCAATATATCTTTAAATTTTTTCGCATATTTTAATTTTACTGGCAATTTTACTGTTTTTTTATATCCACCTCTAGTTGATGATATTACTATTGTAAAAAACTGATTATCTGCATCATATTTAGCACTTTTTATTTTTGGGTTACCATATTTAACATACATTGCCTTTCCAAAATAAGGCAAAAAATTCTGTTCATAATTCTCTTTTGCCTGTTCAACTTTTGCATGCCAAATCTTTTTTCTATAAATAGTATCTTTTTTCCATTTTTCAAGATTTATTTTATTTTCTAAATCAATCTTTTTCTTTGATTTTAATACTCTACTATTATACTGCTTTGTTGTTTCAAATTCATCTTTGACAAGTTTTTTGTATTTAATTAATTTTGGCTTTTTAGGTAAATTTAGTCTTATTTTTCCTATATCTTGCTTATACAGTTGTTTTGCAATATCATAAACACTATTTGACACCTTAGTTGCTACACATACCGCAGCAATTTTTCTATCATTGAACATATCACGATTTAAACCACTATATTTTATATCGCCATTGCTTGGATCTACTGCTAT
>JALSME010000112.1 GCA_026987955.1 Sulfurospirillum sp. | reverse complement strand
TACAGCGTAAGAATAGAATCTCTTGTTAGCACTGTTACAATTAAATCTTCGTCTTTTACTGGGTTAAAGTTTATTATATATCCTTGCATATGTAATTTTACCAATATTATGTTAATAGAAAATTAATGAGTCAAAAGTTAAAATATATTATTTTTAATTAAAATTTAAGTAAAATTATAGTAAGTATTTTTTTTAAAGTCCATAAAATAGCTATTTATTGTAAGTTAAGTAATTTTACAGTATGCTTAGGCACTTTTTAGGAAAAAGGATGTGTATTGAACAAGAATTTATTGACTAATTTTAAAGATAACTGTGGTTTTGGCTTATTGGCAAATATAAACAATATACCAACTCATAAGAATGTGCAAGACTCAATTGAAGCGCTTGAAAGAATGGTACATCGTGGTGCAGTAGCAGCAGATGGAAAAACAGGAGATGGAAGTGGACTTCTTTTGTCTCTGCCAGTAGAGTTTATGAAAAGAGAGGCAAAGATACTTGGTGTTGACCTTCCAAAACAGTTTGCTGTTGCCATGGTTTTTTTACAAAATGAAAACCACAAGAAAGTCTTTCAGGACATATGTGAGAAAAATGACCTTAAAGTAGTATTGTATAGAGATGTACCTATAAATACAAAGGCACTTGGAAAACAAGCACTAGATAGTTTACCTCAAATAGTTCAAATTTTTGTTACACCTTCATCTTTAATTGCAACCAAAAGATTTGAGGCACTTATCTATCTTACTCGTAGAGAGATTGAGATGGCACTTAATGCAGATAGAGATTTCTATATACCATCTTTTTCCAATAAACTTATATCTTATAAAGGCCTCATTATGCCAACGCATATTAAGAGCTTTTATATAGATTTACAAAACAAAAACTTTAAAACCACATTTGCACTTTTTCATCAGAGATTTTCAACAAACACTCTTCCTGAGTGGAGACTAGCTCAGCCGTTTCGTGGTGTTGCTCATAACGGGGAGATAAACTCGATTGAATCGAATAGATTTCATACAGAGATGAGAAGTGAGTGTATGAAGTCAAAAGTGTTTTCAGATAAAGAGCTTTCTAAATTAATTCCTATTACAAATTCAAATGTTAGCGATAGTGCAAGTTTGGATAATGTATTTGAGTTTATGTTAGTAAATGGATATGATTTTTTTAAAGCGGCACGAACTCTTATTCAAGCACCGTGGCAAAACTCTCCGCATATGGACTCTGATTTAAGAGCATTCTATGAGTTTGCTAGCATTAACTTTGAGCCATGGGATGGACCTGCCGCGGTCTCCTTAACAGATGGAAGATATATTGGTTGTATTCTAGATAGAAATGGGCTAAGACCTGCAAAGTATATTATAACTAAAGATGAGAGAATTATAATATCGAGCGAGTATGGTGTATTGGATATTGAAGAGGAAAATATCCTTGAAAGAGGTCGATTGCAAAGTGGTCAAATGATAGGAATTGATCTTAAGTTTGGGAAAGTTATGAAAGATGAAGAGATCAATAACTATTTAAAAAATTCTAATCAGTATGCAGAGTGGCTAAATAAAAATCTAGTATATCTTCAGGAGTTTGTAGAGATTCCTTTTTCAAAAATAAGTGACTATGAAAGAAAACACTTAGCTTATGAGCAGCGATTTTTTAATATAACAGCTGAAGTAAAAGATATGGTATTAACCCCTATGATGAAAGATGGGAAAGAGGGTGTTGGAGCTATGGGTGACGACACACCAATGGCAGCTTTTTCCAAAAAACAGAGAAATTTTTCAGACTTTTTCAAGCAAAAATTTGCACAAGTTACAAATCCACCAATAGACCCAATTCGTGAAAAAGTTGTTATGAGTCTTAATGCAGGCTTTGGAGAGATGAGAAATGTACTTGAAGAGTCAAGTGAACATGCTAAACGAATTAAATCTATCTCACCAGTTTTAATGCAAGAAAAGCTTGAAGTTTTAATCTCTTTTGGAGACAATAAACACCCTAGATATAGAGAGGATTATAAAAATAGAATTTTTTCAACTCTATTTGATGAAAATTTAAAAGGTTCACTTGAGGACTTGATTTATGATGTAGTTCAATCTGTTAAAAAAGATGGTGTTAAAATAGTATTTTTAGATGATAGAGGTATGAGTAAGAGCTTAAAACCAATGCCAATGTTGATGGTTATGGGTAGACTAAATCAGGCTCTTTCAGATGAAGGCATAAGACATAAAGCATCAATAGTAACTATAAGTGGAGAAGTTTTTGATTCTCACTCTTGTGCTACACTTATTGGGTTTGGTGCAAGTGCTGTTTATCCTTATATGTTGTATGCTTCAACTCTTGAGGAGTGCAAAGATGCTAACAGTACTATATATGAGACAAAAACAGCCCTTAAAAATGTTAATTCGGCACTAAATCAAGGTCTTCTTAAAATAATTTCTAAAATGGGAATTGCAACAATATCTTCATATAGAAGTTCATCCTTATTTGACTGCTTAGGCCTTTCTAATGAAATTGTAGATGATTGTTTTAGAGATACACATGCAATGATACCTGGCATTGGTTATGATGATATTGAAAAAAAGATTGATTTTAATCATGCTAAAGCATATGAGTTAGATCTTAGTAAAAAACTTTTTCCACTTGAAATAGGTGGATTTTATAAGCATATTGATGGAAGTGAGTTCCATGATTATGCTCCTGCTGTTGTTCACTCTATTCACAAGATGGTAAGTAGTGGAGACAAAAGAGACTATGAGTACTATAAAAACCTTGTAAATAATAGAGGACTAAAGTTTATTCGTGACTTTTTTGATCTAAAAAGTGATAGAAGTCCTATAGACATAAATGAGGTTGAATCAAAAGAGGAAATATTCAAAAGATTTGCAAGTGCTGCTATGAGTTTGGGTTCTATTTCACCAGAGGCACATGAGTCTTTAGCAGAGGCTATGAATAGGATTGGTGGCATGAGCAACTCAGGAGAGGGTGGAGAGTCAAGTGAGAGATTAAAAACTAACAAGATTTCAAAAATCAAACAAGTTGCATCAGGAAGATTTGGTGTAACTCCAGAGTATTTAAGAAGTGCAACAGAGATACAGATAAAAGTAGCTCAGGGGGCAAAACCAGGAGAAGGTGGACAGCTACCTGGTCATAAGGTAACATCACTAATTGCTAGTCTTCGTTATACGGTTCCTGGAGTAACGCTTATATCTCCTCCTCCTCACCATGATATTTACTCTATAGAAGATTTGGCACAGTTAATATATGACTTAAAGCAGGTTAATCCAGATGCTATTGTAACTGTTAAACTTGTTTCAACTGCAGGTGTTGGAACTATTGCAGCAGGTGTTGCAAAAGCATATGCAGATAAAATTATCATCAGTGGTGGTGATGGTGGAACAGGGGCGGCTCCTCTTACTTCAATTAAATTTGCAGGAAATCCATGGGAGCTTGGACTTAGTGAAGCACACAATGCTTTAAAAGCAAATCATCTTAGAGATAGTGTGCATGTACAAACAGATGGTGGACTTAAAACAGGGCAAGATGTTATTAAAGCTGCGCTACTTGGAGCAGAGAGTTATGCTTTTGGAACTGTAGCACTTACGGTAATTGGATGTAAAATTCTTAGAATTTGCCATCAAAATAGATGTACAGTAGGTGTAGCAACTCAAGATGAGAGGTTAAGAGAGCATTTTGTAGGAACTGTCGATAAAATAGTAAACTTTTTTACATTTTTAGCTGAAGATGTTAGAGAGATTTTAGCATCTCTTGGCTACAGATCACTAGAAGAGATAATAGGAAGAAGTGATTTCTTGCAGGTAAAAGATGACGAGTTTGCCAAAAAGTTTGATTTTTCATCAGTCCTTTTGAATATAGATGGAGAAAATAGTTGCAAAAAACCTTCAAATGATCCATTTGATCCAAATGATTTTGAACATGAAATTTTAAAAGAGGTTTATAAAGTTATAGAAAACCCTGAAGAAAAAATAGTTATTCATAGAACAATATGCAATACAAACAGAAGCTTTGGAGCACTTATTAGTGGTGAAATTGCTAAGTATTATGGTAACAAAGGACTAAAAGATGACAGTATTAAGTTTGAATTAGATGGTACAGCAGGTCAATCTTTTGGAGCATTCTTAATTCATGGTGTTAAAATTAGACTTCGTGGAACAGCAAATGACTATATAGGAAAGGGCATGAATGGTGGACAGATTGTCATCGTTCCAAAGTACCAAAGGGATGGCTATACAAGTGGTGGTAATACATGTCTTTATGGTGCAACTGGAGGTAAAGTTTTCATTGCAGGTGAAGTTGGTGAGAGATTTTGTGTTAGAAACTCCGGAGCAATTACAGTAGTTGAAGGTACGGGAGATCATGCTTGTGAGTATATGACAGGTGGAGTTGTAACAATACTCGGTAAAACGGGTGTAAATTTTGGTGCTGGTATGACAGGTGGAGTAGCTTTTGTTTATGATAAAGAGCATATATTTATTGATAAGCTAAACCAAGAACTTGTAATTGCTGAGAGAATTGATACTGATGATATGGATGAGGCTAGACACTTTTTAAAGAGGCAATTAAGAGGTCATATCAACAAGACTAAGAGTAAAAAGGCAAAATATATTTTAGATAACTTCCGTCACTCAGTTAGAGACTTTTGGATGGTCCGTCCAAAAGATATGACAAAAACACCATTGAATCCAGATGAAGGAGATTAGAGGATGTTAGATATGCAAAATTTTATTAATGTAGAAAGAATTGAACCAAACAGAAGAGATAGCAATGAAAGAGTAGAAGATTTTAGAGAGATTTATGATATTTTTTCAAAAGAGGAAGCATCAGTTCAAGCCAGCAGATGTGTGCAATGTGGAGATCCTTTTTGCCATAGCAAGTGTCCGCTTCATAACTACATTCCATACTGGTTAAAATCAATTAGTGGATTTAAAAATGAGTTAGCTTTTAAGCTCTCAAATGAGAGTAATCCATATCCTGAGATTACAGGACGAATATGTCCACAAGACAGACTTTGTGAAGGAGATTGTACTCTCAATGATGGACATGGCGCAATTACGATTGGCTCCATTGAGACTTTCATAAGTGAATATGGTTTTAAAAAAGGCTTGAAACCAGAATTTCCAGGAATTATAACAGATAAAAAGGTAGCTATTATAGGCTCAGGACCTGCTGGACTTTCATGTGCAACTTATCTACTAAGAGCAGGTATCAAAGTTGATATGTATGAGAGACAAAATAGAGCTGGCGGACTTTTAACATATGGAATTCCAGGATTTAAATTGGATAAAGAGGTGGTAGCTCGTCGCGTTAAGTGGCTTGAAGAAGCTGGTATGAGTCTACATATAAATAGCGAAATTGGTAAAGATATCACTTTTGATGAAGTTGCAAGTGAACATGATGCAATTTTTCTAAGTATTGGTGCTGAAACTTCAAATAGAGCAAAGCTAGTCAATGAAAATGCAAAAAATGTTTTTATGGCAATGGATTTTTTAAGAGATATTCAGAAAAAACTTTTTCATGAAGAGTATGATAAAAAATATGAAGTAGAGGGCAAGAATGTAGTAGTTATTGGTGGTGGAGATACAGCAATGGACTGTTTAAGAACTTCTATCAGAGAAGGTGCGAAGAGTGTAAAATGTCTTTATAGACGAGATAAGTATAACATGCCTGGAAGTAAAAAAGAGTTTAAAAATGCTAAAGCTGAGGGAGCTGTTTTTACTTATAATGTAACACCAAAAGAGATTATTGCTAATAGCGATGATGAAGTTATTGCAATTGAAATGCAAAAAACTATACTAAGTAATAAAGATGAAAATGGTAGATCTTCAATTGAAATTATAAAAGGTAGTGAATTTAGAGTAGAAGCTGATATTGTTATCTTTGCTCTTGGTTTTTCAGCATCAACTCCTGACTTCTTAGCAGAAAATGGTATAGAGGTAAACAAATGGGGAGCTATAGAAGTAGATAAAAATCATGAAACAAGTAAATCTGGAGTATATGCTGGAGGAGATTGCAAGAGAGGAAGTGATCTTGTTGTTACTGCAGCTGCTGAAGGAAAAGATGCAGCAGAAGCAATAATAAAGAGTTTATTAACATAGCATGAAACCATTTTTTAAAGCGGCTATATCAGCAAATAAAGAGATAATAGAGCTAATAAGAAGTGGTTCTTCTAGTGATTTTCGAATGAGTATTTCTTTGGGGGCAGGTGGCGATATAAGTTCTAAAATCGATCTATTAGCAGAGTCTATTTTTGTAAAGCATTTGAGTCATTTTGGTAATATCTGTTCTGAAGAGTGTGGTTTTATAGACAATCAAAAAGATGATGAGGTCGTAATTGACCCTATAGATGGTAGTGATAACTTTGCATCAAATCTTCCTTATTATGGGACATCAGTGGCTCTAAAAAAAGACAATATAGTTGTGTATGCAGTTATAGTTAATCTTACTAATGGGGAAGTTTTTTTAAAAGATGAGACAGGTTTTTGTAGAGGTAATATTGAAAATTTAAAATTTAAAAAGGTAGAAAAAAATCATTTTTCAAAGCTTGGTATTTTTGAAAAAACATATTGTTCAAAAGGAACACCCGAAAAAATGAGAGAAAATAGAATAAAGTACCGAAGCCCTGGGGCTTTTGCACTCTCTTTGGCATATGCACATGATGTCAATTTTGTTCTTTATGAAGGTAAAATGCGTGAGTATGATATTGCGGCAGGCTTATATATGTGTGAAGATTTATATATAGAAAAAAGGGAAGACTTGCTTCTCGTAAGCCAGAATAAGGAAATTTTTGATAAAATACTCCAATTTATATAAACATAGGGAGCAAATATTATGAATTTTGGTGAACTTTTCGGTAACTTCCGCAAGAAGCAATCTTCTCCCAAAGAAGCACCTAGCCATTGGGTAAAATGTTCAAAATGCCAGTCATTGATGTACTTTAAAGAGATTGAACACCTTTTTAATGTTTGTCCTAAGTGTGGCTATCATATGAGAATAACAGCTCAAAAAAGAATAGAACTACTATGTGATGAAGATACATTTGTAGAATTTGATTCCTCTTTAGCCCCTGTTGATCCTCTTAAGTTTGTAGATAAAAAATCATATAAAAAACGAATTGCAGAGGCTAGTGAAAAGACTGGGCGTACATCTTCAGTTATTAGTGGAAGTTGTACTATTAATGGAATAAGTACACAACTTGTTGTATTTGATTTTAAGTTTATGGGTGGAAGTTTAGGTTCAGTTGAAGGTGAAAAAATTGTAAGAGCGATTAATAGAGCAATAGAAAACAGAGAGGGCTTAGTTATTGTTAGTGCAAGTGGTGGAGCTAGAATGCAAGAGAGTACTTTTTCTTTACTACAGATGAGTAAAACCTCTGCTGCTTTAACAAAGTTAAGCAATGCAGGGCAACCTTTTATATCAATTTTAACAGACCCAACAATGGGTGGTGTTAGTGCTAGTTTTGCTTGGCTAGGAGATGTTATCATGACTGAGCCAGGCTCACTTATTGGTTTTGCGGGACAAAGAGTTATAAAGCAGACAATAGGTGCAGATTTACCAGAGGGATTCCAAAGGGCAGAGTTTTTACTTGAGCATGGATTAATTGATATGATTGTTCAGAGGAATGAGATGAAAAAAACAGTAAGTGATATGTTACAGTTTTTTAACAAAAACTACAAAAAAGATGGTTATGAATTAAAAATAAAAGCTTCGTAGATGAAACTTTATGCATAGAGTGGAGTATTGAAAAATTCATCTCTACATGTAGAGATGAATTGAACACTCTGAATATGATAATTGTTCAGAGGGTTCAATTAATAAAAAAGGAGATAGTAAAAAGTATTGGGAATCTTAACTCATAACAAAAAAGAGATTTTAGAGGTAAATAGTCTTGATATAGGCTATATAGGGCTTAGTGCATATAGAGCAATAAGAACAAAGAGAGATGCAAGTGTTTTAAAAGAGAGCCTAAGTGATATGGCAAGACTCTCTTTTAAACCGGTTGCTGAAACTGGTGGAGTTAAAGTGGATGATGAGATTGATGGGGTAATATACGCTGTCGTTGGGACTGATTTGTATGAATATTAAGGTCTTTAGCATAGAAAAGAGTGGAGATGGACATATAGATGCACTAAATAAAGAGTTTATGAAAATGATCTCTAAAAATGCTTCTATTGAAGATGTAGTACTTTTTAATAAGAGTATTGCTAAAGCTCAAATAAAAGGTGTTAAAGAGGCAAAAGAGTCATACACAAAGGTTTATGTTCCACATCTAAAAGGCTACAATATAGCTTTAGATGTAGAGGGAAAGCAGTGTGATAGTTTTCAGTTTAGTAAAATTTTTGATAATGAGATAAATATCAATTTTTTTATTGGCGGTGCTTTTGGTTTTAACAAAGAGTTTTTAGAAAAGACTCAAAAAGTTATAAGCTTAAGCAGATTGACATTTGCCCATAAGATTGCTAAAACAGTTCTTTATGAACAGATTTACAGAGGGCTTTGTATTAAAAATAACCACCCCTACCATAAGTAGGTATTAAGGAAAATAGAACTATGAGAGATAGTGATTTAAAATATTTTGAAGATTTACTTCTAAGTAGAAGAGTACAGATAAAGAAAAATATAGAAGATGCAGCAAAAGAGATTGCATCACTTAAAAATGATGAAGTTGGAGATGAGGCAGATCATGCTTCAGTAAGTACGGACCGCATGATAGAACAAGCAATCAGTGCACAACAAACCCGTGAACTTATAGAGATAGATTATTCACTAAGCAAGATAAAAAGTGGAGGATATGGTGTATGCGATATGTGCGAAGAAGATATTAGTTTTCAAAGACTAAAAGTTAAACCTTATGCAAAATACTGTATAGTGTGTAGAGAGATAATAGAAAAACAAAATAAGTAGGGGCAATGAAGATGGGAATTAAGCGTTATGTTCTTTTAACAGTTATTTATATGTTGGCTATAGGTTTGTATGTGTATAGTTTTAATGGAGATGAATATACTTTAGAAGTGTATAAGTTTTCAATTAAACTTCCAATTGCATTATGGATAGTTCTGCCTACAATTTTACTTTTTGTAGCATCTGTTGTGCATATGTTGTTTTATAGTCTAAAAGGTTTTTGGAAAGAGAGATCAATAAGAAAAGATTTTGAAAATTTTAAAGTTGCATTAGCAAATAAGATTCTTGATGAAAATAGCCTATTTAATTACAAAACAGAAGTTTTTCGATACGCTGGTAAAAACAGTAGATTATTTAAATATAAAGATGTAGAAGATTTTGTAACAGAAGATGAGACGATAGAGAACAATCGTCAAATTGTTAGAGATATTGAAAATGGAAAAGTTGTTGATTTAAAAAAATATAAGTTATCTGCAGGTAATAAATTGGTTGAGATGAACAATTTGAACAAACTTAAAGAAGACCCAAAATATGCCATGACTGTGCTTAAAGATTGTCAAGATGAAAGTAGTGAACTATGTAAAAGAGCATACGCTGAGTATATTAAATTTGCCTCATTTGAAGATATTAAAAAGTTAGGATTTAAGCCAACAAAAGAGATGTTTAGAGTCTTAATGGAAAGATACCTTGAAGAGGAGGGTACAACACCAATTACTCTAAGCCTAGATGATATACAAGATCTTTTGATGCAGTTTAAAGCTAGTCGTGAGGACTATCTTGAGTTAGCATATGAAATTAAAATTAAACTTGATCCAGACTCACTAATAGCACTATTTGAAAAACTTTATAACTCTCCAGAACATTCAGCTGCAGCAGATGCATACCTTTATGTTTTATATGAGCTTCAGATGATAGACAAGATTAGAGATATTCTTGATAATACAGATGAAGATGAGTTTGTGAAGTGGAAAACAATTCTTTTTCTAAGAGATCATGGTAAAAATGTTGATAGCGGACTTTTTTTAAGAATATAGTTTGGCAAAGATAGATTTTAAAAAGGGCATTTTTGCCCTTGCTCCACTTGCAGGATATACAGATTTACCATTTCGTAGTGTTATTAAAAAATTTGGTGCAGATTTGACTTTTTCAGAGATGATAAGCTCAAATGCACTACAACATAACTCACAAAAAACATTTAAAATGATTGAAAAATCTAAAGAAGAATCACCATATATAGTTCAGATTGCAGGTAGTGATTTGGTTGCTATAAAGGATGCAGTAGAGATTTTAAATGACATTGAAGGTATTGATGGTATTGATTTAAATTGTGGTTGTCCTGTGCCAAAAGTGGTCTCACAAAGCTCTGGCTCATCATTGTTATTAGATCTTCCAAAACTTGTTAAAATTGCTGAGACAATAAAAGTTAATTCAAATAAAGAGTACACTAGCATAAAAGTTAGACTTGGATTTAGTGAGAAAATTCCAAAAGAGATTGCTAAAGCTGTTAATGATAGTGGAGTAGACTTTTTAAGTGTACATGGACGCACAAGAAAGGGTGCTTATAAGGCGGAAGTAGATTATGAAGCAATTGCAATTATAAATCAAAACTTGAGTATTCCTGTACTTGCTAATGGTGATATAACTAGTTATGAAAAAGCTATGAGAGTAAAAGAGATAACAGGCTGTGATTCTCTTATGATTGGAAGAGGTGCAATTGGAAACCCTTGGATATTTTATCAGCTAAAACATGGTAAAGATGCAGTTGATAATATACTTAAAGCAAAGATTATACTAGAACATTATGACTCTATGGTAAAGTTTTATGGCTCACATGGAGTTAGTATGTTTAGAAAACATCTTCATGTATACTCAAAAGGTTATGAAGAAGCATCTACTTTTCGCAATAAAATAAATACTATTACCGATATTGAGCAGATGAGAGATGAGATAGAAAGATTTTTTAGTATCCATCATTAAAGCTACTCTTTTTATGTTTGTCTTTTTTATATTGGGTTTTATTTTTCTCTTTGTGAAGTAGATTTGCTTCTTTTAGAAGTTTAGCTTGAAGTTCTTCTTTTTCCTCATCTTGCAAATCTTCCAAATGTAAAACTGTTAAAACCATGTTGACATATTTTTCAAGAGCTATTGGGTAGGGGGCATTTAAACGGATAGGGGGTATTTTTTTTAGAATCTCAAAAGTTCTTTTTACCCTTTTTTGAAAGATTTCAAACTCAAATGTGGGATCTTTTAGGTAAGAGATATTGCTTCTTACAAACTTTTCTAGTCCTCTAGTATATTTTAATCGTATATCTTTATCGTTGATTGTATTTTCCATAACTATATTTTACCAAAAAAGTACATAATAAATAGAATATATGGTATAAAAAATAGAGAACTTAAAAGTACTAAAGATGTAACATCAATTGGTCTACAATTATAGAGGGAAGATAGATTTACATTGGTTACTGCAAGTGGTACAAGTACTTCAAGCAGTATTATTCCAACTATGAACTCGTCTAAATGTAGATTTTTTAAAACCAATATAGATATAATTGGAATTATGATAAATTTTATTATTCCTACATGAAAAATTAGTTTTAAATTTAGATGTTTTAATTTTACACTATACAAAAACATACCAAAAATCATAAGTTGCAGAACCATTGCTGCATAGGCTCCCATCATTAGTGAATTTAGTAAAGAGCTATGAATTTCAATATTGAGGGCATTTAGTACTAACGCAAGGGCAGCAAACCATATAAGTGGTAGTTTTACTATATTTAAGAGAGACTCTTTTACACTAAATTGCCCTCTTGAGTAGAAGTATATACCAACTGTGTAAAGAATTAAAATATTTGCTACATTTATAAGTGAAGTATATATGATGGAATCTGCCCCAAAAAGTGCAATACCTATTGGAATACCGAGGTTTCCTGTGTTCCCTATTGAGCTTGAAACAGTTACAATTGAGCGCTCTTTAGGGTTTGAAAAAAAACTTTTTGCAATAAAAAAGCTAACCACAATACAGAGTATGCTAATAACCATATAAATTATAGGAACACCTATAAGTTTTGTATCTATACTTTTGGTACTTAATCCCCAAAAAGAAAGCATTGGCTGTAAAAAGTATATAGAGATTATAACAAGTGATTTTTCTTGAAGTTCATCTTTTAGTTTTCTTTTTGCTAAAAAACCTAGAAGTATAAAAAAATAGATTGATATAACAGATAAAAATATATCCAACTAGTACCTCTCTAGTTTACTTCTATAATCACTTTTTTCATCTTCTTGTTGCTGAATTTTTAGGTATTCATCTAGTTTTTTTCTATTATCTTCAAATGCTTTTTCAAAATCTGAATCATCCTTTATGTCATCTTTTGAAAATTTTTCTAAAAGCAGATTAGAGTTTCCAGTCATGACTAGATATCTTTTATCTTGAAACTCTAACAATACAACACTATTTGTATTGTCAATAGCTTTTTTATGTAATATGCTAACATTATCACTTGTTGAGTTATTGATGTTTGATTTAAATAACCAAGAGTTTTTGCTTTGCTTTGTTTTACTAGTGACTCTATTTTTTAACCAATACATAAATATAACCATAATTGCTAAAATAAAGATAACACTCAGGTATCTTCCATCTATAAGATCTTCATTTTCTTTTGTCTCTAGTGGAGTTTTTGTTGAGATATTTTTTGTAACTACTTGCTTGCTATTTTTGGTTATGCCTATAGGTTTTGTTCTTATTCTAAGACCAAAACCATCTACCGTTTTAGAGGCAATAACAGCAAGGTTGTTTTTACTTTTTAGTATAACATTTGTGCTATTCTTATTTGGTTCTATGGTTATAGCTTGAAGTATACTAGAATTAATACTCTTTTCAATAAGTTTATCATATGTTAAATCACTTAAATTTAGAGTAGTTATATTTGCACCTTTTTTTTGACTTATTTTGCCTTCATATGGTGAGTCAAAAGATAGCATAATATCTACTCTATCAGTTCTTTCATATATGTTATATGTTAGTAAGTTTGCAGCATCTGCAAAACAAAATAGTAGTAAAATTGAAAAAATATATCTCATGATAGTTCTCTTTTAAAATACTGAATAACCGTTTTAGAATCTAGTATCTCATTGATTCTTATAGCTAAGTTTTTTTCATATACCATTACTTCGCCTTTGCCAAAAATCTTATTGTTAACAAATAACTCAACACTTTCACCAGCTGGCTTACCTAAGTCTATTACAGAACCTTTGTCTAGCTTTAGTAGCTCTCTTATGCTTAAAGCTGTTGTGCCAAGTTCAGCTATGAAGTCAACATTTATATCCACAAGGTTTTCATATCCACTAAGAAGTTTAGTTTCTAAATACTCTTTATCTTTTTTATTCAAATTGAATGACCCTTTCTGCCTATGACAAATGTACGGTTCTTGATCTTATAAAGCAAAAACTCTTCCAACTTTAAAAGGCCTATTCTAGGCACATGTCCTAAAAAATCTGGTGTAGATAGACTATACTTTTTGTGTGGGTTTTTCTTTTCTAAAATAACTTTTGCAGACCCTATAATCATATTTGCAACTTCTTTAACTAAGTCATCTAATTCATCTTCGTTTAGTGTATCTTCAAAAAGAAGAGCTTTTGAAAATTCAATCAGATTCGCTTTTTTAAAAAGCAGATACCACTGTATCTCTGTATCATCTTCATATAGTGCAATAGCTGCACCATAAAATGTATTGCCAACACTTTTAGCATCTTTTACATCAACTCCAATTATGTCAGTACAGAAACTTTTGGTAGCCATATTTATTGCATTTATCATTTTTTGCCCTTAAAAAAGATTTCCTATTATAGTTTAAGTTAATTAAATAACAAATTAAGTACAATGCATTATTAAAACCAATTTCATAATTTGGGTTGAATTTGCCAAAAGGATTTGTCATGTTTATGATTAAAATTATAAATTGTGTGGTAGAAAAATAATTTGTATTTAGAATTCTCAGTAGCTGGTTTAGTTATCGGTTTTATATCTGGTTTTTTTGGTATTGGTGGAGGGACTCTTTTGGTTCCAACACTGCTATATCTAGGATTTACAATAAAACATGCCATAGGTGTTTCAGTTATGCAGATGGTATTTAGTTCCATTTTCGGTTCTTATTTAAACTTAAAAAATGGCACATTTCAGATTAAAGATGGACTTATACTTGGTATAGGTGGTTTTGTGGGTGCTCAAGGTAGTGGCTTTTTAGTTACTCATCTATCTGCACATATACTTTCTGTGGTATTTTTACTCTCCGTTTGTATGGCGATATTAAAGTTTTTTAAATCATCCGTTCAGGCAAATGATCCAGAAGTGAAATCAATAGTATTGCTCTTTTTTGTGGGTTTGTTTGTAGGTTTGATTGCCATTAGTGTTGGTATCGGTGGAGGGTTGTTTTTAACACCTATTTTAGTAGGTTTTTTGAATTACGATATAAGAAAAGCTGTCTCTATGAGTCTATTTTTTATAGTATTCTCCTCGCTTTCAGGATTTATAAGTCTTTCACAATTTGGATTTATAGACTATAAAATTGGGCTTATTGTCGGTATAAGTTCATTGATTGGTGTTTTTTTTGGCATAAAAACATCTCACAATATCGACAAGGCAAAACACAAAAAACTTCTGTTGGGACTGTATTTTTTAATACTGTTTCTAACAGTAAATAAATTATATTTTTAGGAAATTAAGTGGATAGTATTAAGATAACTGGGGCGAATGAGAACAATTTAAAAAACATAGATTTAGAAATACCAAAAAACAAACTTGTAGTTTTTACAGGACTTAGTGGAAGTGGAAAGTCAACTCTAGCATTTGACACACTCTATGCAGAAGGGCAAAGACGATATATAGAATCCCTCTCTAGTTATGCAAGGCAGTTTTTAGATAGAGTAGGTAAACCAGATGTTGAACGCATTGAGGGACTTACTCCTGCTATTGCAATTGATCAGAAAACAACAAGTAAAAACCCTCGCTCAACAGTGGGGACAATTACAGAGATATATGATTATATGAGACTTTTGTTTGCAAGAGTTGGAAAACAGTACTGCCACAAATGTAAAAAGCCTATTTCGCAGATGAGTGGAGCAGATATCATTGGAGAAGTTTTAAAACTTCCAGAAGGGGCAAAACTTGTCATCATGAGTCCTCTTGTAAGAGAGAAAAAGGGAAGTTTTGCAGATATGATAGAGTCACTTCGTCACAAAGGCTATGTAAGAGCTATGATAGATGGTGTTATGGTGCGACTTGATGAAGAGGTAGAACTAAGTAAAACCAAAAAACATACTATTAAAGTTGTTATTGACCGTGTTGTTGTAAAAGAGGATAACAAAGAGAGAATTGCAAGTGATATTGAGAAGTCACTAAATGAGAGTTACGGAGAAGTTGAGTTGGATATCTTGAACTATGAAGAGATAGGACTAGAGAGCTCTCATATACACTACTCTGAACATCTTGCTTGCTTTGATTGTAAGATTAGTTTTGAGCCACTTGAGCCACTCTCTTTTTCATTTAATTCACCCAAGGGAGCATGTCCAATTTGTGATGGACTTGGTATAAGGTATACACTTGATTTAACAAAAATAATAGACCGACACAAGAGTATAGAAACAGGAGCAATAAAACTTTTTTATGGATTTAACAAAGGTTACTATGCAAAGTTTTTAAAAGGTTTTTGTAAGGCTGCCAATATTGATATCAATAAACCATACGAAGAGCTTGAGGAGCATGAACAAAAAGCTATACTTCATGGTGGAGTTGAAGATGCAAAATTTACATGGAAAAGACACTCCTTAAAGAGAAAATGGGAAGGTGTTGTAAAAATAGCCTATGATATGCTAAAAGATGAAAAAGATTTGGGTGATTATATGAGTGAAAAAAGTTGCGATAGGTGTGGAGCCCATAGACTAAAACAGGAGAGTCTAGCAGTACATGTAGCAGCTCATAATATCGGCGATATACTAGATATGCCTATAGATAAAACATTAGAGTTTTTTCAAAATGAAAAAAACTTTGAGTATATGAGTGAGCAACAACATCTCATAGCAGCTTCAGTTTTAAAAGAGATACGAGAGCGTCTGTTTTTTCTATATGATGTTGGACTTGGTTATATCACCCTTGGAAGAGATGCTAGGACCATTAGTGGTGGAGAGGCTCAAAGAATACGCATTGCTTCACAGATAGGAAGTGGGTTGACTGGTGTTATGTATGTGCTTGATGAGCCTAGCATTGGGCTTCATGAGAGAGATACTTTGAGGCTTATAAGAACACTAAGAAACTTACAGAAAAAAGGTAATAGTGTTATAGTCGTTGAGCATGATAAAGAGACTATAAATGCAGCGGATTTTATAGTAGATATTGGACCAAATGCAGGTAAGTATGGTGGAGAGATTGTTTTCGCAGGAACTCTTAAAGAACTAAACAAAAGCGGAACACTAACAGCAGATTATCTAAGTGGTAAAAAGGTTATTGACTACAAGGAAGACAGAGAGCAAAATGATTGGATTGAGCTTAAAAATGTTAGTGTAAATAATATTGAAAATCTTCATGTCAATATACCTCTTCGTAATCTTGTTGGTATCACAGGGGTTAGTGGAAGTGGTAAGAGTTCTTTGATACTTCAAACTTTGCTACCAGTTGCAAAAGAGTTGCTTAATCGTGCTAGAAAAGTAAAAAAAATAGATGGAGTAGAGTGCCATGGGCTTGAAAATTTAGATAAAGTTATCTATCTTGATCAGAGCCCAATAGGAAGGACTCCTAGAAGTAATCCTGCAACATACACTGGAGTGATGGATGAGATTAGAACTCTCTTTAGCAAAACAAAAGAGGCACAACTTAGAGGCTATAAGATAGGAAGGTTTAGTTTCAATGTAAAAGGTGGTAGGTGTGAAAAGTGTCAAGGAGAGGGAGAGATTAAGATAGAGATGCATTTTTTACCAGATATTATGGTCAAATGTGATGCATGTAAAGGGGCAAGATACAATGCCCAAACCTTAGAGATAAGATACAAAGGCAAATCCATATCAGATGTGCTTGGTATGAGTGTAGATGAGGCTCTCGAGTTTTTTAAAGCTATCCCAAAAATCAACCAAAAACTTCAAACACTTAGTGATGTAGGACTTGGTTATATTACACTTGGACAAAATGCAGTAACTTTAAGTGGAGGAGAAGCCCAAAGAATTAAACTAGGAAAAGAGCTTAGTAAACGAGATACGGGAAATACTCTTTATATTTTAGATGAACCAACAACAGGATTGCACTTTGCAGATGTAGATAGGCTCACAAAAGTTCTTCATCATCTAACCGATTTGGGTAACTCAGTCTTAGTTATAGAACATAATATGGATATCATAAAAAACTGTGACTATATTATAGACATGGGACCAGATGGAGGGAGCTATGGGGGGCAGATAGTAGATGTGGGAACACCTCTACATGTAGCTACAAACTATAAAAAAAGTGGAAGTTACACTGGGGAGTATTTAGCTAAAGAGATTGGGCTTGAAGTATGAACCAATAGTCAGATTCTATATTAAGAGTATGTTTTTTTCTATTATTAAAATGTGCTGCTAAATCAAAATCTTTTTTACCATACCCATCTTTATACTCTTTGATAAATTGTGCATACTTGGACTCTTTTATAGCACTAATTTTAAAAGTTACAACAGTATAATTTTTTATGTTTTTTTGCTCTTTAAGTGTGAGATTTATACCGGCATATCTATCATTTTCGTCTAGGGTCATATTCATCTCAATATTGGCTCTTAAACTAGCAAAAAGATTAAAAAATTGTTCATTAGGGATATCAAGATCATTTACAATAACTGGACAGTTAGAATCATATCCCCAGCCACCAGATATATTTAATTTTATATTAGATATATCTAAAATAAGCTCTGCAATATTATCAATAGGTGAAATTTGTTTAAACTTCATATCTACTCTTTTTCAAACTCTAAATTTAATAAATATGATTCTAAATCCATAGTTTTGTAGCTTTGCGATGATACATATGTTATTTCTGCTAAGAATTCATCAATATTCCTATATCCAATTGCCTTGTGTATTACATCTCCATTATTGTTCATAAATATAGTTGAAGGGTAGACAAATGCACCTAAATATTTTGAGAACTCCTTATGCGAGCCTTTAAAATCTTTAAATTTTATTGTATCTTTATTTTTTGTGTATATATCTACATAAATAAAGTTTTTGTCTATCTCTTTTAAAATAGTCGAATTTTTAAAGTTTTCATCAATCATAGTTTCACAGTATGGGCACTCTGGTATATGGTGAAAAAACATTATGTGTTTATTTTGTTTTTTAGCACTTTTTAAAAGTTTATCTAAATCAATATCTGCTGCATTAATTGATACTGCTAAAATGAGGAGTATAAGTGGATTGAAAATTGTTTTAAACAAAGGTAACAGCCTATTAAAAACAGGCTGTTGTATTGTGCAAGTAATTCTTTGCATCTAATTTTCTTTACTCGATAGTTGCATCAATAGTAGACTCAAGTAGATTCTGAGCATCTATTAGAGGCTCAAGCGATCCATCATCATATATATTTGTTGACATCACCCAGTTATATACAGAAGGGTAGCCCATACGAGTGAATTTATCTCCTTTTTTCTTGTACATATACATAGTACAAGGTGCAAATGCTCCTACTTCTGGATGTAGCTTGTGTACAGGGTAGATAACTTCAAGTTTGCATATAGAATAACCATCATAAAATTCATAGTCATTAATACCATTTTCTTCCAAATCTTCTAATATTGGAGTAAATCCTGCTACTATAAATCCTGCTGATTCTATTTCACCTTCCATCTGCTCTTGATAGCTTTCCTTTGCATCTTCAATATCACCCGATTCATTTTCCATAACAAATGCAAATCTTGTTATTAGTTCTCCATCAGGTCTAATCATCTTGTAGTTTAACTTTTCAAACTCTCCATTTGGAAATGCCTGTTTAAGAGCTTTAGTTAAATTTTCACTAAGTGCTATTAAATTAGGATTATCTTCAGGTACTCCTGAAACTCTTGACATCCCTGTAAGGGAAAGTGATGAAATGCTAATGGTACGCCCATCTTTTGAGTATAAAGAAGTACTGAGTGGTGCAATAAGTCCAAATTCAGGGTAATCTTTTAAGATTTTTGCACTTAGCTTTGCGTTATATATAAATAACAGTCTGTATATTTTAAAATCTTTTCCGCCTCCAAATCTTTTTTCAAATGCTGCATTCATATTGTTATTACCAGTTATAGTAAAACCATTATCTTCAAAAGCTTTCTCTATACTTTTAATTGTTATTTTACCGTCACTATTATCAGCACTAAAAATTCTAATATCGTTTCTTGTCTTTTCTGCTTTATAAACACTAGGAGCATATACATCTTTTTGACAAGCTGTAAAGAATAGTGCTAAAACAAAGGTTGACAATAATATGGTTAAATTTTTCATGAGTACTCCTAACTATTTTTTTCTAGATGCAAGTTCTACAGATTTTTTATAGGTATTACCTTTTCTGTCAGTTGCAATAATCGTAAGAAAGTCACCTATTTCGGAATCTTTTCTTTTTGCTCCGTTATCTAGTTCTCTGCCAGATAGTTTTCTACCTATTTTAAATGTATCACATTTAAACAAGAACAGAAAGATTGGATTTTTAGATAAAAATTGACTTGTTGAAACATCTAGCACAGTTTCATCTCCAACTTTTCCCGTTATATGTGTTATGAAGTTAGAATCTTCTCTACTTCCTGTTTTTGCCTCTGCTTGTGCATATGTAAGCATTGGATGAGAAATTGCCATTCTAACAGTAGCTACACCATTTTTAATTTTTACTTTTATAGCTGATATTTTATTTGCCATTATTTATCCTTCACATCCGCCAGCTGCAACTTTCGTTGCTGCTTTGGCCATGTAGATGTTACCATCTGTTCCTTCAACTAAAACCATTAAAATTCCATCTTTTGCCATTTTTATTTTTGCTCCATATTTTTTAACATCATAAGGACCAACATTAAAAACAGCAACGGCACTCTCTGGGTTTGCATCTTGAAATAGAGCTACTGTTTTTGCATCAATAGATGTCTCAAATGTTACCGGTACTTTAGCTCCACTAGAGTTAATTTTAGGAACTTTTATTTTGATTTTATCTGTTTCTATAATCTCTCTTACTCCGTAAAGAGCCTTTGTGGCCTCATCTATTGTATGTGCTGTCCAAACATCTGGTTTTAACTTTCTATAATCTTTTGCACTTAAATCGATTGGCATTATAGATATAGCGACTAATCCTCCTGCAAAACTTAAAAAATTTCTTCTATTCATTTTAATTCCTTTACTATTTAACCATGTACTCTACGACTTGCTTGAACTCATCATCACTAAGAGATGACCCACCTTTCGCTGGCATACCATTATTTGTTCCATCTATTCCATTTTTGATAACTTCTGCAAGACCTTTTTCAAGAAATGGAGCCCATCCTGCTTTATCTTTAGGAGCAGGAGCAACACCGGTACCATGACACATTGCACAGTTATTATCATATGCACCTTTTGCATCAAAACTAACTTTGTGAGCAGGATCATTTTTTGGAGCAGGAAGGTCTCTTGCAACTGACATTGGTGGCTCAAAATCTGTAATTCCACCATCAACTCTCACTACATTTTCAGTTTGCTGGCAATTTTTCATGCAAGGCTCTTCCCCTTTTGCTAGTCTGATACCACCAAAGTTTTGAGGATTTGCAAAAAACTCTCTAACATTTTCGATGCCATCAGACCCATCTATATCAGGAATAAAACCATACCTATTTGGCATCTGTATTTTCAAAAACTTATCACGATCGAGTTTAAATGTTTCATTTACAATTTCACCATTAACTTTCATGCCATTTATATAAAGCATATATGCAACTAAAGAGTAGGTTTCATCATTAGTTAAGGTTTTTGATTTAGTGTGTGGCATAGCATCTCTTATGTACCAAAACATTGTACTTGCTACTGGCCAGTATGAACCAAATACTCTTGATGGTCCTTCTGCTGTTGGATTTAGCCATCTATTATTTTTTAGTGTTCTTTGCATATCTTTTGCTTTTCCTGCTGAAAGTGCGGGATATCCACCTCCACCAGATCCAAAATCACCATGACAAGCTAGACATTTTGACTCATATAAAGCTTCACCTTCATCAACATAACCATACCCATCTGGTAGTCCGGTACCGTCTGGCATGATATCTTTATTCCATGCTTTTAACTCATTTTTAGTAGGAGTTCTACCATGATTATAACCCCTCTTAATTCCATCTTCTTTTTTTGATATATCTGAATTCTTGTATACTTGTGGGTTTACATAGTATGGTCCAGTTTTTCCATCTTTAATTGGGTAATATACCCCACCACTAATATCTTTTTTTGCATTCCAAAGTCCGTTGTATGCTGTAGACTCACTCTCTTTTGCTTGAGCTACACTTACCAAGGTTAGTGCTGTTAGGATTGAAGCAGTAACTATTTTATATTGTTCTAATTTGAACATGGTTCACCTCCCCATTTTCTGTTACTTCCCAAGATTCAACAGCATTTCTATGATATACAGATTCAACGCCCATACCTTTGTTTTTATCTTTTCCATAGTTCTTTTTTGCAACACCATATCCAAAAATCTCTTGGTCAATAGTAGGCTGAATAAAGCCAGCATCATCTATTGCTCTTGAAGTAAGAATTATCTGTTTCCCATTTTTATTTTTAAAACCTTTTGGTATTTTGTATATGTATGACCATCTAGTCCAGCATTTTGGCAAAACCAAGCCTTTAATATGAGCTTTTTCATAGCTATTTCCACCATCAAAAGAGAGATCAACTCTTTTAATTGTTCCCATTCCAGACCATGCTAGACCCTCTATTTCAACTACATCTCCCTCTTTTAAGTCAGTCCATGGTTTTTCAGGTGATGGTGAAACAACAGTTGAGTTTACTTCATTGGCATAGAAGTGTTGTATTGCTTTTCCTGTTGGTTTAAGTGCAGTGTATTTAGATGTTTCCTCTTTTGCATACCATGGCTCTTCTGCAAAATCTAATCTTTTTAACCATTTAACACATAGGTTTCCTTCCCAGCCCGGAAGTAATAGTCTTACAGGATAGCCTTGTTCAGGTCTAAGTGCCTCACCGTTTTGCCCCCATACTAGCATTGCATCATCAAGAACTTTTTCAACAGGAATAGATCTTCCCATTTCAGAGTTATCGCTACCTTCTGCTAGCATCCACTTTGCATTTGGTTTTAAACCTAGATCTTTTAATATTGTTTTTATATAGACTCCGGTCCATTCTGCACAACTCATAAAACCTTTTGCAAATTGAAGTGAGTTATATTGTGGTTTTCTCCACTCTTGTCCACCATTAGCTGGACACTCAATAAAGTGAGTCCTTGTAATTTTAGGGTATCTTTTTAGCTGGTCTAGTGTTAGTACAATGGGTTTTTCAACTAGACCATTTATCATAAGTCTAAACTCTTTAGGGTCAACATGTGCTGTTCCTCCATGACTTCTTGAAAAGAAAAGACCATTTGGAGTAATAATACCCTCGCTTTCATGTATAGGTGCAACAGCTATAGCGGCACGGTAGTTGCCTGAAGCTAGAAGCTTTGTATTTCTTCTTATGTTGTTATGCTCATAGGCTGAGGGGATACCATATCTATTTTTAGTAACAGGATCTCCCCATGATTGTCCCCATTTTGGATGATGCATAATAGCATCATCATCTGCTTTTAGTCCAATTGGGGCTAAAACTGCGGTTGCAGCAACACTTAAAGCACCTGTTTTTTTGAAAAAATCTCTTCTGCTAAGTGCAGAAGTTTCAGATTTAGTTGTGGCATATTTTTTCTTAAAAATATTTGTCAATTTTTCCACTCATAATCCTTTCTATATATTCTTGACGAACATCAAGTTTTATAGATTGTATTGAAATAATACTTATAAAAATCTGAAATAGTCACATTGATGAAATTATTTAATATAGGGTGATATTGTTTTAAACCAAAATTAGATAAAATGAAATAAATAAACTATTATGAGGTTAAAATGTTAGAAAATATTACTGAAAGAATAAAGACATTACCGCCATTACCAAAGAGTTTCCATGATATCAATGCTATTTGCTCAGATCCAAATGGAACTATAAATCAGCTTGCAAAGGTGATTGAGACTGATCCAATGCTTGTAGCAAATCTACTTAAGGTTGCAAATTCACCACTATATAGCTTTAGAAGAGAGATAAAAAGTGTTCTTCAGGCAATATCACTATTTGGAATGTCAACAACAAGAGCACTAACAACGGACATATCTATCAAAAAACTTTTAAATGTTGACATTGAGCCATATGGAATTTCGCCAGAAGATTTTGTACAAATTTCAGGTTTGCAAAGTCGTCTTATGAGAGAGTGGTATGAAAAAGTTGATAAGAAAAAAGTTGATACTTTATTCCTGGCAGCACTTCTTCAAGAAACAGGTAAGATATTAATCGCTGATGAAATTGTAAAAAATGATGAGGTTACACCTTTTAAGTCTGATATAGAAACAGCAGTTAATATTGCACAAGTTGAAAAATCATTTGTAGGAACTACAACTGCTAAAATTACTGCAAAAATATTTGAGCATTGGGGATTTGATGAGACAATGGTAGAGGCCATTGAGTATGCTGATAACATTGAGGATGCACCAGAAAATATACGAGACTACTCTGTTGCTCTTAAAATAGTAAAGACTGCAATCCCTATGAATGCACCTTTGAGTGAGAGAAGTGTTACCATAGCCCTTGGCATGATTCAAAAAGAGGGTTTCAATGAGTCACATTTTGCAGATGCAGTAGAAACTATTATAGAAAATTTTTAGTATAAAGTAAGGTAAGTTTAATGAAAGTATTTACTGTAATAGATACATTTGGTTTCTTTTTTAGAAACTTTTATGCCCTGCCAAACCTTAGAAATAAAGATGGTTTTCCAACAGGGCTCATCACTGGTTTTGCTAACTTTATATATACTCTAAGAGAGGACTTTCCAACAGACTATATACTTTTTGCCCTTGATGCTAAGGGGAAAAATTTTCGTCATAAAATAGATCCAAATTATAAAGCAAATCGTTCACCAGCACCAGAAGATCTTCTAACTCAACTTCCTGTTGCAATTAAATGGATAGAAAAAATGGGATTTAATAGTTTTTTAAAAGAGGGTTTTGAAGCAGATGATGTGATTGCAGCAGTTGTTAAGTTTGCAAAAGAGCATGATATAAAAGTAAGAATTGTAAGCCATGATAAAGATCTCTATCAGCTTATTGAAGATGATAAAGTTGTTATATTTGATCCAATTAAAAAACAAGAGATAGATAGACAAAAATGCTATGAAAAGTTTGGAGTATATCCAGAACAAGTTGGTGATTATCTTAGTATTGTTGGTGATGCAGCAGATAATGTTCCTGGTGTTAAAGGAGTGGGAGCTAAAGGGGCTAAAAAACTTCTTGATGAATTTGGCTCTTTGGATAGCATATATAAAAACATAGAAAAAGTTTCAAATCCTAGAAGTCAAAAGCTTCTTTTGGAAAGTAAAGATAGTGCATTTTTAAGTCAAAAACTTGTGCAACTCGATGACAGCTTGGATATATCAGATAAGTTTGAAAGTTTCCACTTCCCTGAGAATCAACCACTTTTAAAGATTGTGGATGAATTAGAAAAATATGATTTAAATGGTCTACTCTCAAGGCTTAAATATACTCCAAGAGAAAAAGAGAAAAAAAATATTTGTACATTTAAGCCAATTCTACTTGATGCGAAAGAGAAACTTTTTAAAGTAATCGAAAACTTATCAAGTAAAGATGTAGTTGCATTTGATACAGAAACGACAAGTATAGATGTAAAAATTGCAAAACTAGTAGGATTTTCATTTGCCATAAATGACAAAGAAGCATACTATGTGCCAATAGCACATAACTACCTCGGAGTTAGTGAACAAGTAAGTTTAGAAGATGCAAAAAAAGCAGTAGAAAAAATATTTACATGTAGAGTAGTAGGACAGAATTTAAAGTATGATTTTGCTGTTATAAAAAACAATTTAAATGCTCTACATGTAGAGCACTATTGGGATACTATGGTTATGGCATGGCTTTTGAATCCAGAGCTAAGAGCGGGACTTGATAACTTAGCAAAAAGATTTTTTGACTATGAAATGGTTAAGTTTAAAGATGTTGTTCCAAAAGGTGAGGATTTTAGTGCTGTTAATATAGAAGATGCATGTAGATATGCAAGTGAAGATGCATGGATGACATATAAACTTTATGACAAGCTTTGTGAAGTTCTTGACCCATCTCTTTTAAAACTAGCAAAAAGAGTTGAGTTCCCTTTTATAATGACTCTTTTAGGCATAGAAGAAGAGGGTATAAAAGTAGATATCAACTACTTTGAAAAGCTTGAAAAAAGAACAGAAGAGACAATCAGTAGATTAAAAGCAGAAATATACGAGCTATGTGATGCAGAGTTTAACATTAACTCACCAAAGCAACTTGGAGTTGTCCTTTTTGAACAGCTTAAACTTCCTGTTGTTAAAAAAACAAAAACAGGTTATAGTACAGATGAAAGTGTTTTAAGTAAACTCTTAAATGAGCATGAAGTAATAAAAAAGCTTCTAGAGTATAGAGAAGTAGCAAAGCTTCAATCTACTTATATTAAGCCACTTTTAAAACTTGGACTTAGCTCTTCAGTTAATCGTATATATACTTCATTTTTACAGACAGGAACTTCTACAGGAAGGCTTAGTTCTAAAGATCCAAATTTACAAAATATTCCAACAAGAACAGAGTTAGGAAGAGAGGTAAGAGGAGGATTTATAGCAGAAAATGGGTACATTCTTGTCGGTATTGACTATTCTCAAATAGAGTTAAGGCTACTTGCTCACTACAGTGAAGATGAAGAGCTTCTAAATGCATTTAATAATGATCTAGATATTCATACTCAAACTGCTATTAAGCTTTTTGGAGAAGATGATGCTAAAGAGAAAAGAGGAGTTGCAAAGAGTATTAACTTTGGTCTTCTATATGGTATGGGTGCAAGAAAACTTTCTCAAACACTAGGTATTACCCAAAGTGAAGCTAAAGGTTATATTGAGAGTTATTTTAAAAACTTTTCTACTGTTAAGAGTTATCTGCAAAGCATAAGCAATAGTGCAAAAGAGTGTGGTTATGTTGAGACACTTTTGGGGCGAAGAAGGTATTTTGATTGGAAAAATGCAAATGGCATGCAAATCCCTATGTATGAGCGAGAGTCTGTAAATACTCGTTTTCAAGGAAGTGCAGCTGATTTGATAAAACTTTCTATGATTAAAATTCAAAATGAGATTTTAGATGAGAACTCAAAAATGCTACTTCAAATACATGATGAACTAATTTTTGAAGTTAAAAAAGAGTATGCTAAAGAGTTTGCACAAAAAGCAGCAGAAATTATGAAAACTATATATGAATTAAAAGTAAAGTTAGATGTAAGTATTAGTATTGGCGAAAACTGGGGGCAGTTAAAATAAAGAGCAAATTTAATTGAACCCACTGAACAATTATTGGTCTATTTAGTTAGTGGAATAGTAGAGGCACCCTAATTTTTATCTACTAGTTTGTCCATTACATATAGTCGTATATCTTTTTTAGAGATTTCATTTTTAAGTGCTTCATTATAAATTTCTTGTACTTTTTTACTGTATTTGTCATAAGCAAAAAAAGGAAAGTGAACTAACCAAGCTTTTTTTATTAATTTGAGGGTTATGGCATCTCTTATCCAGGATTTGAAGAAATTAAACCCTATAAATACTGCTGCAGTAACTAAGACAGATCCCAACACTGAAAAATGAAAATCCATATTTTTAAGAAAGTAGTGTGTGATACCAATTAGAGGTAGGATAACTATAGCACAGATAATTAGGTATGCAATATATGCTTTTGTTATATTGATACGAAAGCCTAATTTTCCTGAGTCAACATACATTTTCTCATTGTATATGTTATTAGCCTCCAAAAGGTCCTTAAACATAACAGGTTGATCTGATATTGTGTATACATAATCTATAATTTTCTCTTTTATTGATACCTTTTGTTTCACTAAATGTTCCTGATAATAATTTTATAACAGCATTTTACCATAAAAAATATTTTTAAAATATTTTTTTGAGTAGTTTTATAAATTTTGTAGAAAAAGAGTTATTAGATACTGTTTTTTTTAAAATTAGATCTTGAAGTTGTTCTCTTTTTTTTGAAGTTTTTAACTCAAAACTATTTAGATAAAAATTTCTTAAGTTCATTGATTGCTTTTTCATTTTTTATCCTAAATTTAATCTCTATTCTTCTTGATGCATCTTTGTCCTCTTCTCCATTCTCCATCATAATTGGGTTTGCATATGAGCGACCACTAGCACTTATATATTTTCTAAAGATAGCACTTTTCTTTGGATTGCTTGAGTATAAAAATTTCATAACTTCAAGTGCTCGTTTTTGTGAAAGTTCTAAGTTGTAAAGGTATGTACCATCTGAATTTGTATAACCCTCTATAACAATTTGCTCAATATTGTCTTTTATATCTTTATCATAGAGAAGGGTATCAATATAACTATTGAGAAGTCTATTTAGCTCTTTTTTTGAACTATCTTTTAATTTGTATTTGCCCTGTTCAAAAAGTATATTAGAGCTAAATCTAATAGCACCACTGTTTTTATCTATAGCGATGCTTTTTCCTAGCTTCTCTTTCAGTTTAGATATAACTCTAATTTTAATTCCTGTAAGACTTTTAATTTTGACTTTTGCAATATCAAGCTCTTCAACTAGTGCCTGATGCTCCTTGGATTTTATTATGAGAGAGTTCTCGAGCATAGCAAGTTCTTCATTTTTAAGTATTATGGTATTGTTGCTATTTTGTAACTCTTTTTGAAGAGTATCATTTTTACTTAGAAGATCTTTCTCTTTTAGTTCATAGTCAAATAGCAAGTCTTTTAGTTTTTGTATTTCATTTGCATTCATAGTAATTATTTCTATTTTTTTTGCAATTAATTCATTTAGCTTCTCTTTGTCAAGTTCACTTAGGTCAAGAGCTTTACTCATAGAGTTAAGTTTGCCTTGTAGTTTTGTTATTTCAAAGGAGAGATGAAAGTTTTTATTTCTTGCATCTTTTAGTTTTAATTGTATTTTTTCAAGTCTTTTTTTCTTATCTGCCAAGTCACTTTCACTTAGTCCTAGTGCATCTTTTTCTTTTTGTAAGTCTGTTCTAATCGTTTGTAAATCTGTTTGAATAAATACATATTTTATTACAATTGCACCAACTAAAAGAATAAAAACAAACAATAGACCTGCCATTAAGTCAGCATAAGAAATCCAAAAGTTTTGTGTTTCTTCTTGGTTTTTATTATCCTTGTACATTCTCTAGCTCTTTTATTTTTAAGAGTGAATCTACGATTTTTACCACTTCACTATCTATTGTTTGTAGAGTGTCTTTTAGTCTATTGGCAAATTTTTCATCAAATTCATTCAGATAGGAGTTAAACGACCAGCCTATTTGGTCGGTATCTTTTTTCATAATCTCAAAGTTTTTAACTATAGCTTTATAAATTTGATCTACATTTTGAGCACTTATATTTTCAAGTGATGATGCAATATTTGAGATACTTATCTCTTTTGATTTAAGTGCATCTGAGATTTCTTTTAAATACTCTGTATTTTTCTGCATGGTTTGAGATGACTCTTTGTATGTATCTATCATTTCTTTGAAGTCAGATATAAGTTTACTATTTAGTTTTTGCGACTCTGCGGTCAACATAAGACTTTCATTGATCTGTGCAGTCGCATTTTTAATAGCATTTTGCTCTAAAGTTATAATCTCATCAAACATCTTTACTCTTTGAGTCATTGTTTTATTCATATTTTCAATAAGCTCATCTTGTGCAAAGTTATTAAAAACTTGATTAAGCTTTTCAAAGTTCTCCATGCTTTTTTGAAAGTAAGTCTGCTCTATCTCCTCTTTATCCCAAAAGAGTTGTTTGGTTTGTATCTTTATACTATTGATAACCCTTTCAAATCTACTTAAACCTGTTTTATCAAAAAATATCCACCAAATAGATAAAAATATACCATATATAGATACATAAAATGCAGTTCCAACACCACCTAAAAGAAGAGAAATCTCTCTTTCTAGCACGGCTGATGTTTTAGATGAGAAATCTGGCATAGATATAGCAATAGAGATAAAAGTACCTAAAATTCCAAGTGTAGGAAAAATTCCTGCAGCAATAGATGCAAAGTTTTCATTGCGAAGTTCAGATGTATACTCTTTTGCAAAGTCTTTATATGAGGCATTAGCTTTAGAAGTATTGGCAATTACCAAAGTATTTTTTCTAATATATAGTTCTAAGGCATGTTTGAAGTCACTTAAGCTCTGAGTAAACTTGCAAGATGCATAGTATGCATTATGTTTAAGTAGAAAAAGATAAACAATAAAAATAATACCCATCAAAATTATGCTATGTATTTCAACTTTAAATGGTATAACATTTGTATATCCTGCTATTGCAAAAAGATAGATACCAAGAGGTGCTAAAAGTAGGTATATTACTTTTATAAAACAGCTACTATTCTCATTGTCAGGGTTTGTAATAAATGAGTTATTATTCATATTTGACCTTTTATATTATTGGGTTATAGTGATTTTAGTACTTCTGCTAAATCAGCTGCAATTTTTCTATAGTCTCTTTTTTCTAAAAGTTGTGCTTGACCAGCAACACCCATCGCCCGTATTTTATTTTTTGGTGTTTGCATAATCTCTTCAAGTTTACTTAGAATTGCATCTTTACTAAAATCACAAAGCCAAGCATCTTTACCATCTGTAAAAGTTTTTCTATTTTTTTCACTATTTGTCATAAGAGTCGGAATAGCAGTAGTGTAATAATCAACTGTTTTAAGGTGAATTGATGTATTGAAAAGATTAATATCTGGAAGTAGTGATAGACCAACATCACACTTTGCCATGAGGTTTAGTAGCTCATCTTTCGTCTCTGCTTCTATTACTTCAACTTTTTCACTAGGAATATTTAAAGATTGTAGACACTCATTTGCACTGTCTGTATCTTTTGTAGATATATATAGTTTCCAATTTTTGTACTCAAGCTCATTAAATGCTTCTAAAACAGTTTTAAAGTCTCTAAGTTTGCTTAGAGTACCTGTATATGTAAATACAATAGTATCATCACCTCTACTAATCTTCGAATGCACTTTATCAGGATCAATACCAGATCTTATTGCATGAGTTTTAATATTAATATCGGAGCAGTAAACATCTTTTAATGTATTAGATGTTGGTAAAAATATGTCACATCTATTTATAAGTTTTGCCCTTGTGTGCATTTTTATTTTTTTGTCTATTTCTAAAAGGATATTTGATCTATTTTCTGCTTTTGCATGCTCTAATTTTGCTGATATTTTTGGAAAAGAGAGTCTATATCCCACTTTGATACCATATTTGTCTTTTTTAGATAAAATATTTTCAAGTACATCATAGATATTTCTTACAACGACATAGTCATATTTATAAATATCAATATCATTCTCTTCTAGGTAGCTAAGTATATCTTGCTTCTCATGTATCGGAACTATAAAGCGACCATTGCCTCTGTCTTCAAAGAAACTTTTGTATTTTGAAAAATATACTACATCTACATTCATATGTTTTGGAAGATACTTTTCAAAAAGTGGCCCTATAAAGTTATGCTCTGTATACTCTTCTCTGTCGGTAATATATAAAAAATTTTCCATGAATATGCTCCTAATTATATTAGACTACATTGTAACAGATAAATTTTAATTTGCATATAAAAATATGGAATTATTTTTAAAGTAAAAGTTTTTAGTAACAATTGTTACCATATTGTTACTTTATTAGACTGCAAGGGGTTATGCAAGAAGTCTATTATTCTTTTTAACACGAAGGTACCTAATCTATAAAAAAAAGGTATAATTACAAAAAAGTAGGATGGGTATATGAGTTTACATGTAGAGACAAATTTAGCACATATTCAAGATTTTGCAACTCAAGCAGATGAGCATGGTGCATCACATTTTCCAATTTATAATACAGGAACATTTGATCTTAAAAAGCAGAGTGGCGATAGAGTATATGATTATACAAGAAGTGGGAACCCCACTAGAGAAGTTCTTGAAAATCTTTTTACAAAAGTAGAAAATGGAGCAGGCTGCGTATGTACACATACAGGCATAGCAGCAGTTGGACTTTTGTTTGAGACTGTTTTAAGTGCCGGCTCACATGTACTTGTAGAGGCCGATTGTTATGGTGGAACTTTTAGACTTCTTAAAATATTTAAAGAAAAATACAATGTTACAGTACACTTTAAAAACTTTTTACATTTAGATGAGTTAGAAGATATTCTTGCAAATAATAGGATTGATCTGATACTGTGTGAATCACCTACAAATCCAGGACTTAAAATTATTGACTTGGAGAAGATAGGGGAGTTGAGTAAAAAGTATAATTCTCTTTTTGCAGTAGATAACTCTTTGGCTACATTTATTAGCCAAAAACCACTTGATATGGGAGCTGATTTTTCTTTGTTTTCAACTACAAAGTATATCTCAGGTCATGGAAGTGTGATTGCAGGAGCGATAGTATCTAAAACTAAAAAGCTAGCACAGCAGATAGGATTTTATGCAAATGCCCATGGTAGAAGTCAAAATCCTATGGATGTATTTTTGATAAGTCTTGGTATACCAACCCTTAAAATTCGCATGAGAGAGCATGAAAAAAATGCAATACTTTTAGCCAAATTTTTACAAAATCAGAGTTTTATTAAAAAAGTAACTTTTCCAGCCCTGAAATCACATGCTCAGTACGAGTTAGCAAAAAAACAGATGGATTTTATACCTGGACTTTTTTGTGCAGATTTTATTAGTATTAATTTAGCAGAACAGTTCATAGAAAAAACAAAGATTTTTGGTGAGAAGTGCTCTTTTGGAAGTCCAGACTCTAGAGTGGAGATTCCTGCTAAAATATCACACGCAACTTTTAGTAAAGCAGAACTTGAAGCTATAGGTATATCAGAGACTACAGTTCGATTTTCTGTTGGTTTAGAAAATATCGAAGACTTAATAGACGATATAAAACAAGCAGTAAATGTTTAAACATATACCATGTGGTGAAACACTGCCACCCAAGAATGTTCATGCAGTATCAGTTTCTATCCCCACTTATGATGATATTATATCTTATGAAGAGGGAAATTGTGATGCTATCAAAAGTGGTTATCCCCGTTTTGTTCTTCATCCTTATCTTAAAAAAATGACAGTTTTTTTAAAAGATAAGTATGCTCTGTCCTCTAAAGAGGAAATTGTTTTAGTAAGTTCAAAAAAGTTTGCGACTCTTATTTGCATAACATACAATTTAGAGCAACAAAAAGAGTTTGATGAAGTTTTTGGGGTGGTATTGATAGAGAAAAATTCAAAAGATTTACAAAAAGTTTTAAGATTTATTCAACATGTAGGTTGTAATCTCTCATCAAGATTTGCTGAAGAGTATTTATATGATAGGGGATTGATTGAGTCCTTATATGTAGAAAGTATAGATAAACCAAAGTATGTACTAGAGACTCTAAGAGATGCCTATAGAAACGATGATATATATTTAACTTGTTCTGGTATGAATGCAATGTATGGGGTATTAAAAGCTCTACAAGAGATACGAGGGGGTATTGTTATTCAATTAGGATGGATCTATCTTGATAGTATGAATCTTATAGAGAGCTATGAAAGTAAAATTTTTTATGATGTAGAAGATTTAGATGTATTAGAAGAGTTTTTGAAGAATAACAATAAAAAAATATCTTCTCTTGTAACAGAACTACCTACTAATCCTCTTTTGCAATGTGTGGATGTAAAAAGACTAAAAAAAATATGCTTAAAGTATGATATATCATTAGTTATTGATTCTACATTTAGTACTTCTTATGGAAAAATTACAGAGGCAGATATATTGGTTGAATCGCTAACCAAATTTGCTTGTGGAAATGCTGATGTTCTTATGGGTTGTTTTGTTTTAAATCAAAAGTATGCTAAGCATAGAGAAAAATTCTTAAGTCATATTGATAAGCCGTATATAAAAGATGTGAAAAGATTGGCATATGAGATTAAAGATTATAAAAAAAGAGTAGAAAAATCAAAAAAAAATGCAGAAAGACTTGTAGAGTTTTTAAAGCAAAAAAGCTTTGTAAAAAGAGTTTATTATTCTGAATTTAGTCCTGTTATATCGGTAGAGTTTAATTTTCATTTTAAAGAGGCGTATGATAAATTAAATTTTGCAAAAGGACCAAGCCTTGGGACGGAATTTACTTTATTGATGCCTTATGTTTATTTAGCACACTATGATTTACTAACATGTCAAGAGGGTAGAGAGATTTTAGACCAAAATGGTATACCTATAGATTTGATTCGTATATCTGTTGGGATTGAAGATATAGAAGATATAAAAAAAGAGTTTAACAGATTAGATTTGTGGTGAATAGTTTTTTAAAATTTTTTCATACTCTTTAAACTCTGGCATAAATTTGGCTACATGTAACCAAAAGCTTTTTTGATGATGTTTATGTTTTATATGTGATAATTCATGAACTATAATATAATCGATACACTTTTGTGGTAGCTGTATAAGAGAGCTTGTAAAGCTAAGTTCATTTTTACAGCTACAGCTTCCCCATCGTCTTTTGGTCTTTCTAAATGTTATTTTAGTAGGGCTAACATGCATCTTTAAAGCCCATTTTTCTACCATAGTAGGTATGGTCTCAGCAGATTTTTGTTTGTAAAAATCTGCTAAAGATTGTTTTATATGTAGAGACTCTTTTTTACCATATAGGAGTACTTTTTTTTCATTTTCATAAATGCTTTTTATAGAGATTCGTTTTTTCGTATGATGAAGTTTTTTTGCTATCCAGTTAGCTTTTTTTTCAACCAATGAGTGGACATAAGACAGAGGAAAGTTGGGATTTTTTACTATGACCCCAAAAATGGGGTCAATTGTAATGTATAGGTTTTTTAATTTTTTGTTTGTAACTACACTATATGGTATATTTTCATTTCCATAGGATAACAAGTGTTCTATTTAAACCAACCTTTAATCTTATCCATTACGCCGTCAAATGAGCTTTCATGAGGAGTACTTTCTATGCCAAAATCATTTTGTAATTTTAAAAGCATCTCTCTTTGTTCATTTGTAAGTTTTTTTGGATATTTGATTCTAATTTGTGCTATCATATTTCCAAGTTCACCTGTGTGTACATTTTTAACACCTTCATGTTTAAAAATAAATTGTTGTTTATCTTTTGCACCCATAGTAAGCTCTAGTGTCACTTCACCTCTGAGAGTTGGTATTTTAATATCATCGCCAAGGGCAACTTGTGTAAAAAATACAGGCACTTCTATGTATATATCATCATTATGCCTAACGAAGTGTTCATCTTCCCCAACATTCGCTTGGATATAAAGATCACCTATCTCCCCTGTTTCATCTATATTTCCTCTTCTTGCTACTCTTATGCGATTACCATTGTCTATTCCCTCTGGTATATCTATCTTAACTGTATCACTCTCTTGGCTATAGCCTTTTGAATTACAAGTTTTGCAAGGGTTTTCAATAGTTGAGCCTTTACCTTGACAGTTAGAACAAGTCTGAGAGTATGTCATAAACCCCTGTCTAAAAAATACTTGACCTTTTCCTCCACACTCATTACATGTAGATTTTTTGCCATCACTGCTTCCTGTGCCTTCACACTCATCACATGGTTTTTTAAAACTGTATTTTACCTCTTTAGAACAACCAAATATAGCTTCATTAAAGGCAAGGTCTATTTCTACTTCTGTATCTAATGGATATTTTCTCTGTCTTCTCTGTCCACGACTTCCACCACTAAATCCACCACCAAAAACAGATTCAAATATACTTCCAAGGTCACCCATAATATCTTCATAATTCATATCACTAAAGTGTGAAAACCCTTGAGAATCGAGTCCAGCTTTTCCATATCTATCATAAGTTGATCTCTTTTGAGGGTCACTTAGTACTTGATATGCCTCATTAACAAGTTTGAATTTTTCTTCAGCCTCTTTATCTCCTTCATTTCTATCAGGATGAAATTTTAAGGCTTGTTTTCTATAGGCCTTTTTTATGGCACCACTATCTGCATCTTTTGTAATTTCAAGTATTTCGTAGTATTCTAAATCCAATTTAATTCTCTTTTTATGTAGTATTTGTAAGTTCGTAATTCTATCTAAATTTGATTTTTTTTTCAATTAATTGTCTTTATGATATAATAGAGCAATTAAATATTGAGGTTTTAGATGACAAATGTATTAATGATAGAAGATGATGCAGAGTTTGCAGAGATATTAAGTGAATATTTAGCACAGTACAATATA
>JALSME010000111.1 GCA_026987955.1 Sulfurospirillum sp. | reverse complement strand
GTTAAAAGCTCCATTTGTTTTTGAAGATAGAACTTCAGTGTATGCTCAGTATTCTGTGCTTTGTAAAGATAGAGATGCTCTTAGTAAAAAACTAAATGATGCTGGAATACCAACAGCAGTTCACTACCCAATCCCACTTCATCTTCAAGAGGCATTTGAGTACTTAGGATACAAAGATGGTGATTTTCCAATAAGTGAAAAAGTGGGCAAAAGCATAATGTCACTCCCTATGAGTCCATTTTTAACAAAAGAGCAACAAGACTTTATAGTAGGAGCGATATAATGGTAAAAGTAGCACTAATTGGACTTGGTTCCATGGGACAAAATCACTACCGTGTACTAAAGTCATTAGCAGGATTTAAACTAACTGCACTTTGTGATATCCAGCAAACTCGTGACTACGATGAGCCTTTTTATACTGATCTAAATGAGATGCTTGAAAAGGCTGACTTTGATGCTGCAGTCATTGTAGTTCCAACCTTTTTACATAAAGAAGTTGCTATAAAGTGTCTAAACAAGGGTAAGCATCTTTTTATAGAAAAGCCCGTTGCCTCAACAGTTGAAGAAGCGAAAGATATCCTTGCAGTGGCAAATAAAAACAATGCAAGAGTGTGCGTTGGATATATTGAAAGATTTAATCCAGTTGTAGAACAACTTAAAAATGAGATTGCTGGTACTGAGGTTTACTCTATTGGTATTACTCGTGTTGGTCCATTTCCTCCTCGTATTGCAGATGTTGGGATTTTAACAGACCTTGCGGTTCATGATATTGACTTGATTCGCTATATCACAGGAAAAGAAATAGTAAATACATCTATTCATAAATCACAAAAAATTCACAATCACCATGAGGACAATGCTATTCTTTCTTTTCAGCTTGAAGACGAAGTAGTAGCATCCATAACAACAAACTGGCTAACACCTTTTAGAAAAAGAACGATTGAGGTAGCTACAAAAGAGGCATATTTTGAAGCAAACCTTATGGAACAAGACCTCACAGAGTTTTCTGAATATCAAAAAAATAACTCATATGTTATTAGAAAATGTATGGTCAAAAAAGAGGAGCCGCTTATCCGTGAGCATAGAGCCTTTAGAGAGTTTGTAAAAACTGGTAATCGTCATGGACTTAGCACCATTGAAGATAGTATCATAACATTAGAAATATCCTCAGCTAAATGAAAAAAGCTTTAGTCCTATTAAATATGGGGGGACCCAACTCATTAGATGAAGTGGAGTTGTTTTTAACAAATATGTTTCATGATAAAAATATCATTACAACCAAAAGCAATACTCTTCGCTCACTTATATCTTTTATGATAGTTTCTACTAGAAAGTATGAGGCACAAGCAAATTACAAAAAACTTGGAGGAAAATCTCCAATAGTTACATATACAAAGCAGCTTATAGAAAAATTGCAGTTAGAACTTAAAGATACATATGTAACATATGCTATGCGATATACTCCACCATTTGCAAGCGATGTAGTAAAAAAATTGAAAGAAAAAAATATTCAAGAGGTTTTACTTCTTCCACTCTACCCACAGTATTCAACAACTACAACAAAATCATCTTTAGAAGATTTTATGGAGGTAGTAGCACCTCTAAATATAGAAGTTAAAAGTATAAAAAGATTTTATAAAAATAGGCTTTACAATGAGCTATTAGTTGAAAAAATAGAGGAGCAACTAAAAGAGAAAAATTCAAAAGAGTATGAGCTTATATTTTCTGCTCACTCTCTACCTGAAAAAATAGTCAATAAAGGAGACACCTATCAAAAAGAAATTATATCCCATGTAGCTCTTTTAAAGGATATTTTAAATGAAAAAGGAGTATATTTTAAAGATATCCATATAGCATATCAATCAAAGCTTGGTCCTGTTAAATGGCTTGATCCCTCTTTGGAAGAGATGCTAAAAGCTCTTAGGTCTAAAAAAACAATTATATCGCCAATCTCATTTACTCTTGATAACTCTGAAACTGAGTATGAACTATCTATGGAGTATAAAGAACTAGCTGATAAACTTGGCTTTGATGACTATCTAGTAGCAAAATGCCCAAACGATTCGGATAAATTTATTGATGTAATCAAGGAACTTGTATACTTATCCTAAAGAGAGATAGATTTTAGAGAAGTCAAAAAAACTTCTCAAAGAGTTACTTAGTGGGAGCTAGGTAACCCTCTTCTATTAGCCTTATAACGACCTCTTTAAAAATAGGTACAGCACTCATAGAGGCAAAATAGTGGTATTTTTTCTTTGGCTCAATAACTAAAACACCTATTGTAAAATTATTTTTTTTATCATTCGCAAAACCAAAAAATGAACTATTGTATTTTCTTACATACCCTCCACGCTCTGCAATATGTGCCGTTCCAGTTTTTCCACCAATCATGAGACCATCAATTTTAGCTTTAACTCCTGTACCCTTTTGAACAGTCTTAACTAAAATACTCTGCATTCTTTTTGCAATAGAAATTGGCAATATTTCTGTTTCTTTATCATGTATTGTAGGATATTTTTTGCCTGTAGGGTCTTCAAAATATTGAGCAATATATGGTGTTACCATTCGCCCATTGTTATTAAAAATATTATATGCTTTAAGAACCTGCATAAAAGTTGCAGTCATCCCATATCCATAACTAGTTGTACCTTTGTATGTCTCAGATTTTAATCTATGAATTGATGGGATTTTACCTCTTTTTTCATAAGGTAAGTCAATATTTGTTCTTTTTGTAAAACCAAAATCTTTTAATCCTTGATAAAACTCAATTGCATCTAATTTTTGTGCCAACTGGAAAATACCTATATTACTAGAGTGTACGATAACATCTTCTGCACTTAACCACTCATAATCATGAGTATCTGTAATAACTCTTCTACCATACTTAAATCTACCACCATATGTTCTAACTAAATCATATGGATTAACTTTTCCTGCCATTAAGAGTAAAGCAAAAGTAATTGGTTTCATTACAGACCCTGGCTCATAAGCATACTCAATTGCAGAAACATTCAGACTTTTATAATCCTCTCGTCTTATAAAATCTGGATTGAACCTATTTGAAGATGCAAGTGCTATAATTGCACCACTTTTTGAATGCATTACTGAGGCTATTATCTCCTTAGCATCCAAGTCTTTTTTATATTTATCCAACATGTCTTCTATCATTTTCTGTAATTTAAGAGATACTGTTGTATGTATATCATATCCATCAATTCGCCTACTAGATATACTATTTCTATTTAATATAATCGTATTTGATATATCTCTATTGCCTACAACTGTGGTATCTTGGATTGAAAGAAGTTTGTCTTCATAGTAACGCTCCAATCCTTTGACACCAGTAACCTTTGTAATACCATCTTTTTCTATTTTTTTAACATACCCAATAACAGGTGTAAGAGTTTTTTTAACTGGATAAACTCTTCTCTCTCCACTCTCTACAATATTTAATCCTCGCAAGAATGATATACCTGTTTTTTTATTATGATATGTTTTAAAAACTCCTAAGCGAAATAACTTTCTTGCTAAAGATTTAAGATGTTTTGCATTTTTAGGATTTATTTTGTAAGAAAGAACTAAACTACCTCTTCTTGAAAGAATTCTTTTTTTAACCCTCTTCCTATTATCACCACTATAAAGTGAGTACAAATTTACAAAAAGATCTAACTTATCAGGGTCAATATTTCTAGTATCTATAACTGCTTTATAGAGTTTTTTACTAGTAGCAACTTTGAAATTGTCACTACTTATTATATTTCCTCTTGTAGCATGAATTTGCTCTTTATATGTTAGTCTTGGAAGGCGTCTATCTATCTGTGCCCAGTAAAACAGTGTTCCTATAAATATTACAAACCCAAGGGTAACTAAAGTAAATAAAAAAAGTATTTTTATCTTGCGAGTATCTTTTTGTTCCATAAAGGGAGTATATCGTACTAATGTTTAAAGTTGAGTTCTAGCAATCTCTTTGTATGCACTAAGTGCCTTGTTTCTGATCTCTAACATCACTTTCATACTAGTTTCTGCTTTTCCTATTGCAAGTGCAGCTTGGTGAAGATTTTTTACCTCTCCTGTAGCTATATCAGCCATTGCCATATCTGCTTTCACTTGAGTTTTATTTACCTCACCCAATGAATTTTGTAACACTTTAGAGAAATCTCCTTCTGCTACATTTTGGTTTTTATTTAACTTATTAGCGATGCTATTTGTATCTAAAATCTTATTTATATTATTTTGCATCTAATCTATCCTTTCATCATATCAATTGAGCTATTTGCCATATTTTTAGCACTTTGAAATGCTGCAACATTTGCTTGGTATGCTCTCGTAGCTTCAATTAAATCGGCCATTTCTATCACTGGATTTATATTTGGATAAGCCACATAACCCTCAGCATTTGCATCTGGATGTGATGGATCGTATTTCATCTTAAAATCACTATCATCTCTCACAACCTTATCAACTACAACACTCATTATAGCAGGATTTGCATTTTTTTGCGAAAATGTATCATCTAATGGGTTTTCATAATCAAGCAAATTACTTTCACTTTGCAACTCTTGATTTAAAACTTTATTAAAATCAGTAGCTTTAAAAACAACCTCTCGTCTTTGATAGGGTCCACCTTCACTTGTTCTTGTTGTATTTGCATTAGCGATATTACCGCTAATGATATTCATTCTAAATCTTTGTGCTGAAAGTCCATACCCGCTTATATCAAAATCACTTAAAAATGCCACTTTACTATCCTTTATACTTTTGCAGATGCGTCAAGAACGCTTTTAAATATTGCACCATTTTTCTTTAATGCTGCCGTTAGAGCATTAAACATAATTGAGTTTTTGCTAAGTTCAGTTGTTTCTATATCTAAATCTACTGTATTACCATCATTTCTAGCCATATGACCGTCACGAAGATAGATTGTAGATTTGGTACTATCTAAACTTTGATAACCACTCATGTGCTTACCATCAGTCCTAGCCATTTTTAACTCTTTTATATCATCTTTTGCATACATCTCTTTAGTTTTTTCAATAAGAGCAGATTCAAAATCTATATCACGAGCTTTGTAAAAAGGTGTATCAATATTTGCAATATTTCCAGCTATCATATCTTGACGCTGAGCTCTTGCAGTAAGTGCTGCCTCCATCAATGGTTTTGCTTTTGTTGTTGTTAAAACCATATCTACTCCCTATTATATAAATAATCTATTAAATAACAAGCAAATTCTATTCCAAATATTAAAAATTTATATTTAAACAATATTATACTAAAATAACAAAATTACATCCTAGAAAGAACTATATGGCAACAGATAAAACACTTTTTATTCTCTGTACATTTTGTATATTTATTAGCATCATATTTGCACTATCACTACCTGTGTTTACAACTCTATATTTCAATTATAATGAATTGCATTTTTTTATTAGACAAGCTGCAGTTGGTATGCTTGCAATACTTATTATGTGGAGTATTTCTCAACTAAATCCAGACAAACATCTAGTTTGGCTTGGTTTTTTCATTTTCTTTTCATGTCTGCTACTTATGGGAATTATGCACTACCTACCAGAGTATATGGTTACAAGTGCAGGTGGTGCAAAAAGGTGGGTAAGGCTACCTGGCTTCTCTTTTGCCCCAGTTGAGTTTTTTAAAATAGGATTTGTATATTTTTTGGCCTGGAGTTTTGCAAGAAAATTAGATGATCATAAAAAACCATTAAAAGAGGAAATGAAAATTATTCTACCATATGTTGGTCTTTTTATCTTGGTTATATATCTTATTGCAATTATGCAAAATGACCTTGGTCAAGTTGTAGTTTTGGCACTTACTCTAGCATTTATGGCATTTTTTGCAGGTACTAGTTTACGACTTTTTATGATTGGGATATTAGGAGCAATAGTGATTTTTGTTGTAACTATCATGACCTCTGATAGAAGAATAATCCGCATAAAAACATGGTGGGCAACTATTCAAGATATGGTTCTATCAATGTTCCCTGATTCAATTGCAACTGCATTAAGAGTCGAAAATGCACCTGAGCCTTACCAAATATCTCACTCACTAAATGCCATAAAACATGGAGGCCTTTTTGGTGAAGGCCTAGGGAATAGCCTTTTTAAATTAGGTTATCTTAGTGAAGTTCATACAGACTTTGTTTTGGCAGGTATTTCAGAAGAGATTGGTGCACTTGGAGTAACATTTTTGACTCTTGTTATATTTACAATTATATATAGGATATTCAAAATATCAAGTAGAAGCGAAAATAGAGTATTTTACCTTTTTTCTCTTGGTATTGGACTGTTAATTGTATTTTCATTTCTGATGAATGCCTTTGGTATCACTTCAATTACCCCCATAAAAGGTATTGCTGTTCCATTTATTAGCTACGGAGGAAGTTCACTACTGGCACTTTCTATTGGAATTGGCATGGTGCTAATGGTAAGTAAAAGAGCAAAACTGTGACAATTGCTATCACAGGAGGTGGAACTGGAGGACACCTTGCCATTGCAAATGCACTCAAAGAAGAGTTAAACTCTCGTGGACTAAAACCAATCTACATAGGCTCAACAAATGGACAAGATAAATCTTGGTTCGATAATGATAAAGGTTTTAAAGAGGTATATTTTCTCAACTCAAAAGGTGTTGTTAATAGACGGGGAATAAAAAAGTTGTTAGTTCTAAAAGATATTATACTCTCTTCTTTTACATGTAGAGCTATTTTCAAAAAACACAATATAAAAGCAGTTTTTTGTGTAGGTGGCTACTCAGCTGCACCAGCATCATTTGCTTCAATTGTATCATTTATACCTCTATACATACATGAACAAAATGCTGCTATTGGAACACTAAATAAGACACTAAAACCTTTTGCAAAAGAGTTTTTTAGCTCATATGATTACAAGTCAAAAGTTAAAGATTATCCAGTAAGTGAAAAATTTTTTCTTTCACAAAAAACAAGAACCGATTTGAAAACAATTATATTTTTGGGTGGCTCGCAAGGAGCAAGCTTTATAAATAAACTAGCTATGCAAGTTGCACCTGAACTCATATCAAATGGCATACAAATCATACACCAAACAGGCAAAAAAGAATACTCTATCTGCAAAGAATTCTATGAAAAGAATGCTCTACATGTAGAGTGTTTTGACTTTAGCAAATCAATCTTAGATAGTTTTAAAAAAGCAGATTTTGCTGTTAGTCGTGCTGGTGCCAGCACACTATGGGAGTTAAGTGCCAATTGTTTACCTGCTCTTTTTATACCATATCCATATGCTGCTAAAAATCATCAATATTTTAATGCAAAAGTATTAGTAGATAAAAATGCTGCTATAATAAAAACAGAAAAAGAATTGAATAAAGAATTATTTATGGATATTATTGAAAAATTAGAACTAGAAAAGATGTCAGAAAGACTAAAAAAGACAATTTCAAAAGATGGTATAAAACTAATTGCAAATATAATTTTAAAATAAATTTATAAAAATAAAAAAGTGTAATAATAATCAAAGGGGTTCATTAGTAAAAACAACGAACCCGGCAGCGACCTACGTTTCCGTCCCAGTAAGGGAGAGTATCATCGGCGATGAAGAGCTTAGCTTCTTGGTTCGAAATGGGACAAGGCGTTTCCTCTTCTCT
>JALSME010000110.1 GCA_026987955.1 Sulfurospirillum sp. | reverse complement strand
CTGTCCTGCTAAATATCCGCTAGAAAAGGACCACTGCAAATTGTAACCACCACAAGGACCATCAAGGTCAACAACTTCACCACAAAAGTACAAGCCATCTACAAGTTTACTCTGTAAAGTTTTTGGATTAATATCTTTTAGACTTACTCCACCCCTTGTTATCATTGCCTTTTCAAAACCATCGTGGCCTATAACTGTCAAAGGAGTTTTTACCATTGTTTTTATCAACTTATCTCGCTTTATGCCATCTATTCTTTTGTATTTACTTTTAGGTTCTATTTGACAAAGTTTCAAAAGCTCTAAAGAAACTGAGTTAGGTAGAAGCATGCTCATGACATCTAAAACCATTTTATCGCTATGCTTTTTAAATAACAACAAGATATCATCTTCATTTTTACCATTTATCATATTTACATGTAGAGGTACTTCCATCTGTTTTTTGAGCAGCGGTGTAATCTCTCGAGAAAAGTCTAAAACTACAGGACCCCTAATGCCTGTTTTTGTAAATATCAAGTCACCAGTAGCTTTTAGTTTTTTATATTTGGGTAGATTAACTTGCATCTGTGCTTTTGCTATTGTGTCTGCTCGGCAATTACTAACCCAACTCTCTTTTACATGTAGAGGCATCATTGCAGGACTAAGTTCTGTGATTCTATGTCCAAGAGATTTAGCAAATCTATACCCATCTCCATTGGCACCAAGCATGGGATAGCCAAGTCCCCCTGTGGCTATAATTATATTTTTATATTTATATCCACAAACTTCTCTATTTTCAAAATCTATATTTTTAACATCAATTGAGCATACAATATTTACATCTAAACGACCTAATTCATCTTCAAGAGCTTTTAAAACTGTAACTGAATTACGAGAAGCTGGAAAAATTCTAAAACCATCAAGACAATTAGTCTGCACACCAATACTTTCAAAAAAATCTACTGTTTTACGATTATCAAATATATTTAAAGCATCTCTCATAAAACGCCCACTTTTACCAAAACTATCCATAAACTCTTCAGCTTTTAAGGTATTGGTAAGATTGCATTTTCCTCCACCAGTTGCTTTTAATTTTGCACCTACTTTTGAAAGTTTTTCTAAAATGAGTACTTTTTTATTGTTTCTTGCTGCCGTTATAGCTGACATCATACCAGCAGCACCTGCCCCTATAACTACAACATCATACATACATATACTTAGCATATAGTGCAATATAAACACTCATAACTTCTCTAAGTTTATCCTCCAAAAGAACTATCTCTTCATCATTAAAGATAGTGTTTAATAGCTCTACATGTAGGGTGTTAGCATACTTAACAAAAAGTTCAGGCGGTTCATCTTTTGCATAAATAATAAAGAGTCCAAATGCCCTTGATAAGCTACTTATATAAGCTTCTAAGCACTTATATATACTAGTCTCAACCTTATCAAATTGATCTCTATTTTTTTTAAAATTTGTTTTTATAATTGTCTCAAAAATTTGCTCTTTTGCTTTTAAAAGATTCTTATTAAGCTCTTTATTTAAAAGTTTATCTATACTTGTATTTTCAATTTCAAAACCAGATTTATCTGCTAAAACTTTTATAGTTTTTGCTTCATACTTTGTAGGTATATATATACTGTTGTCTTTAAAAAACTCTAAAATGACTTTAAAAAAAGGATCATTAGATTTTGCTAAGTATTCAATTAGGTAGTTTATTTCTCTATTCATAGAGGTATTATAGAGCAGAGAGGCTTAAAAACCTCTCTAATATGTAGTTATGCTAATGCTTCTTTAGCATATTTTATACCTAAAGAGTAAGCAAGTTTATTTGCTTCATGAACTTTTGGTGGAACTTTACTAAGCATTACTTCTAAAACCAAATCATCTGCAAGAACTTTTGTCATCTCAACAGTAATAGCAAGTGCAACAACAGATTGAGTAATAACATTTCCAACCTCTTCTTTAGCAATAGTAATAATTGGAATATCAATAATTCTCCACTTTTTTCTATCTTCATCAGTTGGTGTTACTAGATTTGGCTCTATCACTATGATTGCCCCCTCTTTAACACCATTTTTAAAGTTATTAAAACTTACTTGTGCAGTTGCTATCATAAACTCAATCTCACCCTCATTTGCATAAGGATAAAGAATCTCACTATCATCGAGAAGAATATCAACTTTTGTTGGTCCTCCTCTTACTTGTGAAGTATATGTCGATGCTTTTACACCATAACCGCCCTCTTTAATCTTTGCTGCTGCAAGAATTTCACCAGCTAAGATAACACCTTGACCACCAACACCAACAAATCTTAATTGTCTTCTCATAATGGTCCCCTTATAACTTAACTGTTGTTTTATTTTGTGCAGCTTCGATTACTTTATCGTAACTCTCACAATACTCTGGATTGTCATACTCTTTTAATATTCCCGTTGGAAACTTGCCATATTTTTCATCATCAGGAAGTGCATCATATTTTTTCTTTGAAATAGTTATATCATCTATCCAGTTTAGATTCTGAACCGCATCACCCATCTTGTTTTTTCTACCAAGATTTATATGGCAATTTGAAAGCATCTCCATAAAAGAGTAACCTTTGTGTTTAAAACCAGCGACAAGTACTTTTTCCATCTTAACAGGATCTAAAACAGTCTCACGAGAAACAAAAGTTGCTCCAGCACCAAATGCAAGTTTAGCAGCATTAAATGTAGGATCTATATTTCCATATTGTGCTGTAACTGTCCACATACCTTGTGGAGTAGTTGGGCTAGTTTGTGAATTTGTCAAACCATAGATAAAGTTATTTATTAAAATATGATTTAAATCTATATTTCTTCTACAACCATGAATAGTATGATTTCCTCCAATCGCAAGACCATCACCATCACCTGTTACCACTATAACATGTTTCTCAGGATTTGCAAGCTTTATTCCTGTTGCATACGCAATAGCACGTCCATGAGTAGTGTGTACAGTATTACAATCTATGTATGAGCTAAAACGACCACTACAACCAATACCTGACACTACACAAACATCTTTCATATCCCATCCCATCTTGTCAATAGCACGGATAACTGCTTTTAGTATAACACCATCTCCACATCCCCAACACCATAATGTTGGCATCTTATCTACTCTAAGATATTTATCGTAATCAAAAGCCATTAAAACATCTCCTTAACTTTTGCTACCATTTCTAGTGGCGCGATTGGTCTACCATTTGCTTTATGTAAAGTTTTAAAATCATCTCTTTTCATAACTCGTTGAATCTCTTCTAGGTATTGACCCATGTTTAATTCAGTGACAAAAATTTTATCAAATTTTTCACCTATCTCTTTTAGCTGCTTCTCAGGACTTGGCCAAAGTGTAATTGGTCTAAACAGTCCAGCTTTTATACCATCTGCTCTTAGTTTTGTAACAGCCTCTTTTGCACCTCTTGAGATACTACCATATGCTATGATACAAACTTCAGCATCATCAAGCATAAACTCTTCATATTGAACTAAATCTTCTTTTTTGTTGTTGATTTTACCCATCAATCTCTCAATATTAAATTCACATGCTTGAGCATCTTCAGTTGGGTGACCTGTTGGTCCATGATGAAGTCCAGTAACATGATAGTGATAACCTTCAAAGAAAGGATTTAGTACTGCAGGCTCATCCATCTCAACATCATAAGGTTTATAATCTTTTTTATCGCCAGTAAACTTTGCACGACTAACTACACTCTTTTTTATCTCTTCAAGGTCTGGAAGTATTGCTTTTCCATGCATATGACCTAAAGTTTCATCTAAAAGTAAAAATACAGGAGTCATATACTTTTCAGCTATATTAAAAGCTCTAACAGTCTCTGTATATGCCTCTTCAAGTGAACCAGGACAAAGAGTAATAGAAGCATAATCCCCATGAGTTGGATACTTTGCTTGACCAATATCTGCTTGACTTACACGAGTAGGAAGACCAGTACTTGGACCACCTCTCATAACATTTACAATTACCAATGGTATCTCTGCAATAAAAGCATAACCAATCTGCTCAGACTTTAAAGATATACCAGGACCACTTGTAGCAGTCATAGACTTCTTACCACTCATTGAAGCACCAAGTGCTACACATATTCCAGCTATCTCATCTTCCATTTGTATAAATTTACCACCAACTTTAGGAAGAGAAACACTTAAATCATGTGCAACCTCACTTGAAGGAGTAATAGGATAGCCACCAAAAAATTCACAACCACAATCTATTGCGGCTTTTGCTGCAAGTGCATTACCACTTGAAATCACTTCTCTTGACATATAGTTTCCTTATGCACTTAATTTTCTATATTTATTATTTTTAACCGCTTCGGCACGCGCTTTTGCTTCATCTGTAATTTTCGCAAACTTATGCTCTTTTCTATCTGCTACATATATAGCAAAATCAGGGCAATGCAATTCACAATCTTTACACCCTATACATGCACTAGGCTCAACTACTTCTATCATAGATCCAAGTATAGAACTTGGAGCTGCAACCATAGCTAACACACCAGCAGGACACATACTAACACAAACATCACAAGCTTTACATCTGCTTATATCAACCCAAACAGCAGTATCTTGTGGAGCTGTTACTAAACTCATATGGCTCTCCTTATTAATTTTTTATTTTTTACCTAAAACTTCTGCAACTTTTTTACCAATATCTGCAGGTGATTGAACAACAGCAACCCCAGCAGCCTCAAGAGCAGCCATCTTTTCAGCAGCTGTTCCAGCACTACCGCTAATAATAGCTCCTGCATGACCCATTCTTTTTCCAGCAGGAGCAGTTTGACCAGCTATAAAAGCTACAACAGGCTTAGTAATATTCTCTTTTATATATGCTGCAGCTTGAATCTCCAAGTCTCCACCAATCTCACCTATCATAACGATAGCCTCAGTTTCAGGGTCTGCTTCAAACATTGGAAGAAGTTGCTTATAACTAAGTCCTATTATAGGATCTCCACCAATTCCAACAGCTGTTGTAATCCCAAATCCTTCATTACAAACTTGGTTAGCACCTTCATAAGTCAATGTTCCAGACTTGCTAATAAGTCCAATATTTCCTTTTTTAAATACAGCACCAGGCATAATACCTATCTTACACTCTTCGGCAGTAATTATACCAGGACAGTTTGGTCCAATTGTATTCATTCCCTTTTTAGTTGCATACATTTTAGCATACATCATATCTTTTACAGGTGCACCTTCGGTAATGATAACTGCCAGCTCAATTCCAGCATCTGCTGCTTCTAAAACTGCGTCACCAACAAAAGCTGGTGGAACAAAGATCATACTTACAGTTGCTCCAGTTGCATTGACGGCATCTTTTACTGTATTAAATACTGGCTTACCTAAATGCTCTTGACCACCTTTGTTTGGTGTAACACCACCAACTATCTTAGTACCATATGCTAAACACTGCTCTGCATGGAAAGTTCCCTCTTTACCAGTAAAACCTTGAACGATTACTTTTGTATCTTTGTTTACTAATATACTCATTATAACTCTCCTTTTGCTGCTGCTACTGCTTTTTTAGCACCATCACCCAAGTCAGTTGCTGCTATAACATTTTTAATGCCTGCATTGTTAAGAATAACTGCAGCTTCTGGTGCATTTGTACCATCAAGTCTAACCACAACTGGAACATGAACATCTACAAGTTTTGTAGCTTCAAGTATTCCATTTGCGATTCTATCACATCTAACAATTCCACCAAAGATATTAACAAAAATTGCTTTTACATTTGGATTTTTAAGAATAATCTCAAATCCTTTTGCAACAGTTTGTGCATTTGCTTGACCGCCCACATCCAAAAAGTTTGCAGGAGTTCCACCCATGTAGTTGATAGTATCCATAGTTCCCATTGCAAGTCCAGCTCCATTAACCATACAGCCAATCTCACCATCAAGTGCAATATAACTCAAACCATACTCACTAGCTTCTCTCTCATCTGCATCTTCTTCGCTAAGGTCTCTCATCTCTTCGATATCTTTATGACGACCCAATGCACTATCATCAAATCCCATCTTACCATCAAGAGCAATAAAATCTCCAGCACCAGTTTTAACAAGAGGATTAATCTCAATCATCTCAGCATCATTTTCCATATAAACTTTGTAAAGTGCTGCCGCAAACTTAATAAACTTTCCTACTTGCTCTTTTGGAAGACCGAGGCCAAAAGCAAGCTCACGACCATGAAAACCTTGAAAACCAATAGTTGGATCAACTGCTACTTTTATAATCTTTTCAGGAGTTGCAGCTGCTACATCTTCAATAGCCATACCACCCTCTGTTGAAGCCATGATAACTGGCATCTCTTTTGCACGATCCAGAACAACACCAAGATAGAGTTCATCTGCTATGTCAGCACCCTCTTCTATGTAAACTTTCTGTACAAGTTTACCTTCTGGTCCTGTTTGGTGAGTGACTAAAGTCATTCCAAGAATCTCTTTAGCAAACTCTTCTACTTTTTCTAAACTTGTAGCAACTTTAACGCCACCTCCCAGTCCTCTACCACCTGCGTGAATTTGAGCTTTTACAACCCAAACCTTTCCACCAAGTTTCTTTGCATTTTCTACTGATTCTTCAACCGTAGTTGCTATATAGCCTTTTGGTACTGGCACACCATACTTAGCAAAAATCTGTTTTGCTTGATATTCATGAACATTCATAGAGCCTCCTGCTTAATTTTGTCGAAATTTTATACTCTTTCATCTATTAAGATGATAAAATTGACAACTATATATATTATTTTCTTATAGTTTAAGTTTCAAATAGTTTTCTACTATATTAAATTTAGTAAAATTCTTTGTAACCACACCTGTACTATTCTATTTTTTTTCAAAAAAATTATTTTTTCTTAATGTTCCCAACAAACTATTTACAGAATCTACACTATTTGAAAACAGTCTCTGCTCGCTAAGATTTAAAGGAAGTTCAACAATCTTTTCAATTCCATTTGCACCAAGTACTACAGGCACACCATTTACTGTATCTGTATATCCATATTCTCCATCTAAAAGTGTAGCACATGGGAAAATGGCATGCTTATCACCTAAGATAGCCTCTATCATCTTAACTGTACTATTTGCAGGTGCATAATAAGCTGATGTACCCATATGACCCACAATCTCAGCTCCGCCATGTCTTGTTTTTTCTATTATCTCTTCTATCTCTAAATCATTTAGTAAATCTGTCAAAGCAACACCATTGACAGATGAGTATCTAGGAAGTGGCACCATATCATCTCCATGCCCACCCATAACACTAGCTGTCACCTGTCCGTGACCAAAACCGAGTTTTCTAGAAATCAATGTTTCCATTCGTGAACTATCTAAAATCCCAGCCATACCAATGACTTGATTCCTTGGATAATCACCAACCTTTATAGCCGTATATGTAGTGGCATCAAGTGGATTAGTAACTGTTATTATAATCGCTTTAGGAGCATTTTCTTTTACCTGCTCAACTATTTGTTTGACAATTTTAGCATTTATCATCAAAAGATCATCTCTACTCATACCAGGTTTTCTAGGAACTCCAGCAGTAATAACAACTATATGACTACCCTTTATATCTTCATAATTAGAAGACGCAGAGATAAGAGTATGACTTCCTTCTGGAGATGTTGCTTGTGCAATATCTAGTGCTTTTCCTTTTGCTAGACCTTCAACAAGATCTATCATTACTATCTCTCTGCACATTTTTCTCATAGCAAGCCAATAGCAAACTGTTGCTCCAACATTACCTGCTCCGATTATTGATACTTTTTTTGCTTGTAACAATCATACTCCTTTACATTGAGATGGGTCTTAAGACCCATCATTTTTACATACTATCTATTATGGTATTTAATGTAGAACTTGGTCTCATAGCTTTTGATACTTTAGCATCATCAGGTAAAAAATAACCGCCAATATCTACAGGTTTTCCTTGTGCACCATTTAATTCAGAAAGTATTTTTTCTTCGTTGTCATGCATAACTTTAGCAACAGAACTAAACTCAGCTTTTAATTCACTATCATCATCTTGTTTAGATAGCTCATCAGCCCAATACATAGCTAAATAAAAGTGACTTCCTCTATTGTCAATCTGCCCAATCTTTCTTGCTGGTGATTTATCATTTAATAAAAAAGTACCTGTTGCTTTGTCTAGTGTTCTTGCTAAAACAGATGCTTTTTTGTTATTAGTAGTGTTGCCTAAATGCTCAAATGAAGCAGAAAGAGCCATAAACTCTCCGAGTGAATCCCATCTTAAGTAGCCCTCTTCTATAAACTGCTGAACATGTTTAGGTGCACTTCCTCCAGCTCCAGTTTCAAATAGACCTCCACCTTTCATAAGTGGTACTATTGAGAGCATTTTTGCACTTGTTCCTAGCTCTAGTATTGGAAAAAGGTCAGTATTGTAATCTCTTAAAACATTACCTGTTACAGAGATTGTATCTTTTCCTTCTCTCATACGCTTTACAGAAACTTTTGTAGCCTCAAATGGTTCCATTATAGTTATATCAAGACCAGATGTATCATGATCTTTAAGATATGTTTTAACTTTTTCTATCATCTGTGCATCATGAGCTCTATTTTCATCTAACCAAAATATTGCTGGCATACCTGAAAGTCTTGCACGATTAACCGCTAGTTTAACCCAATCTTGAATTGGTGCATCTTTAGTTTGACACATTCTAAATATATCACCCTCTTCTACATCAAAACAGAACAATTCTACTCCATCTTTATCGATTACTTTTATATAGCCTTTTCCTTGTGCTTGAAAAGTTTTATCATGACTTCCATACTCTTCTGCTTTTTTAGCCATGAGCCCTACATTTGGTACCGTACCAATTGTAGTTGGATCAAGTGCTCCATTTTCTTTACAGTCATCTATAACTGCTTGATAAGTAGATGCATAACAACGATCTGGAATCATAGCAAGAGTATCTTCTTCTTTGTTATCCTTATTCCACATCTTACCGCCACCTTTTATCATAGCAGGCATTGAAGCATCTATGATTACATCACTAGGTACATGAAGATTTGTAATCCCTTTATCAGAATTTACCATCGCAAGTCTTGGTTGTTGTGCATATATAGCATCTATATCTGCATTTATCTCATCTTTTTTTGCTGGATCTAAGTCCTCAATCTTAGCATAGAGATCACCAAGTCCATTGTTAAAATTAACTTTTAATTCATCAAAAAGTTTTCCATGTTTTTCTATTAACTCTTTAAAATAGACTTTTACAGCAAACCCAAACATAATTGGATCACTTACTTTCATCATTGTTGCTTTTAAATGTAAAGATAAAAGGATATCTCTCTTTTTAGCTTCATCAATACCTTGTTGATAAAACTCTTGAAGGGCTTTTGCTCTCATACGAGTTGCATCTATAATTTCACCTTTTTCAAGTGGCAATGATGCCTTCAAAACAGTTTCGTTATTGCTTTCGTCAACAAATACAATCTTTATGTCATTTTCATTTTTCATGGTTACTGAAAATTCTTCTCCATAAAAATCGTCTGAATTCATATGTAAAACATCTGTTTTTGAGTCTTTCTTCCACTCGCCCATACGATGAGGATTATTTTTAGCATACTTTTTAACTGCACTTGGAGCACGACGGTCTGAATTACCCTCTCTAAGAACAGGGTTTACAGCACTTCCTAGTATCTTAGCATATCTATCACTTGCATCTTCATAAGATGGTATGTTATAGCCTTTGCTTTGAAGCTCATCTATTGCATCTTTAAGCTGAGGAATTGAAGCTGAAATATTTGGTAGTTTTACAATGTTAGCAGATGGGTCTTGTGTTAGTTCACCTAATTTTGCTAAATCATCACTTATTTTCTGCTCCTCAGTCAAATTTTCTGGAAAATTTGCAATAATCCTACCTGCTAGTGAAATATCTTTTTTAACCATTTCAATGCCACTACTCTTTGTAAATGCTTTTAT
>JALSME010000109.1 GCA_026987955.1 Sulfurospirillum sp. | reverse complement strand
TTATCACTATATTAATTAAATTCTTATATATCTTTTAAATCAACACAATATTTTGAAATATTTAACGATATGTGCAAAAAGCACTTTATATAAAATAAAAAGCATATCTATATGTTCAGTTTTTATTTTTATTTAAGGACTTTTTATGTTTCTACGATGTTCTTTATAGGATTTTGAAAAAACATGTTTTCCATTTTTTGCTTTAACAAAATACAAATAAGATGTTTTTTTAGGGAAAATTGCAGCAAAAATTGCCTCTTTAGAAACACTACTTACAGGAAATTCAGGTAGTCCTTTGTTTTTGTATGTATTGTATTTACTATCATCCTCTCTAATTCTTTTTGCTGTTACTTTTATGTGAGAGTATTTACCATAGTTTAAAGTACCATCCATTTGTAGCTTCATACCTCTCTTTAAACGATTATAAATAATAGATGAAACTATTGGCATCTCTTCTTTATTGGCTGCTTCTTTTTGTATAATTGAGGCTATAACAAGATAACGATACCAACTTTTTTTGTCAAACTCACCAAAAATTTTATTTGATGTTTTTTTATGATATTTCCATGCATAGTTAATAAGATACAAAACTAAATGCCTCTCGCTTATTCCAACTGGTATATGGTAAGTTTCTGGAATAATAAGTCCATCTCTAATTGGACTATATTTTAAGTAGTATCTCATAAGCTTTTTATATGAAAGATTGTACTTTTTAGATATTTTATATAAAAAAACATCTATTGTTTCTCCTGGTACTAAAATAATCGAGTTCATAGCAGCTTTAGAGTTTGCAAGTTTATATAGAAAATCTCCCCTACTTAGTCTAGTTGAACCAATATCGATCCAACCAGATTGTGGCTGTCCTATTAAAAAAAGTAAGTATTTATCGATAGATGGTGAAAGATTGAAATCTTTTTGCTCTAAATATGTTATAATCTGGCCAATCGAGCCTTGCGGAACATATGTAACCTTAGTTGTATTAATAGGTTTAGATAAGTGAAATAGAAGAGAATAAATGATAATAAATGCTACATCACATACAATGAAAAATATCTGGAGATTTTTTTTATTCATATTTCTTTTTATCACTCTTTTATTTGTTCTTTTAACAAATGGATTTAGGATAGAAACCCTTCAACTTCCAAAAATTAAAATTTCACAATTGTACATAAAATTAGATAAAAAACTTATTGTAACAATAGATACTCTTCAAATTGATACAAAAAATAAAAATAATAGTTCAATAAAAGAGATAGAAAATCTAACTAATTACCTTCCTTACATATATCAGCTTTTTGATTATGTTTCAATTCAAAATATTAAATATAGTAATAAAACTATTCATTTTCTCTATAAAGACAAAATTTTTTATGTTGATAGTAATTTTATAACTATAGATGCAAAATTTAATAATAAAAAAGAGGCTATAGAGATAGATATAAAAAATATGATTTTAAAAGATTTTGCACTCAATTTAAATGGCTATTTAACGGTTAATCTTAAAAATGAATTATATAATTTTAAGGGCAAATACAACACTTTTAATATCAATGGAGATATTAACCTCAATATAAAAAACAATAATCTATTTTATAGTTTAAATACTAAAAAATTTAATACACTTAAGCCATTTATGGATTTTTTATCTAAAAAAATAGATATAGAACCACTACTTTCTGAATGGATATACAAAAGAATAATAGCTTCTGAATATAAACTACACTATTTAAAGGGAAAATTTAATTTAAATACATATGACTTCTATCCAAAACTAATGAGTGCCAAAGCAACTGGTAAAAATACTACTATACGATTTAATGACAAGGCTCCTTTGGCTGTTGTAAAAGATATGGATATTATACTAGAAGATAATAATCTAATTTTTGATGTTAAAAAAGCAGAATATCAAGGTAAAGATTTAAGTAGAACAAAAGTTCATATATATCATCTTATGACAGCTGGAGCTGGAATAATAATTGACCTAAAGGCTAATATCACTTTAGATGACTCTATTCATGCTGCTCTACTTGCCTTTAATATAAAAATTCCAATAACTCAGACATCTGGAAAAACTGAATCAAATGTGAAAATTGATATAAACTTTCTTCCTATTGGCATAAAAAGTTACACAGGTTATTTTAAAATAAATGATGCAAATATATCTTTAAGTGGATTACCAATTTATTCAAAAAGTGGATATATTGAGTTGGACAATGGTATTGTAAGGCTAAATAGTGTAAATCTTAAATATGATACTATATTTGACATATACACATCAGGGGATCTGAACCTTACAAGTGGAGTTCTAAAAAGTATCAATAAAATTAATTCACTCAATATAAATTTTGACTCACTTAATCTTCTACATGTAGAGGATCTAAATACAACTGCAAGCATGACAATCTTAAATAATGGTACATCTATATATGTCGATAAATTTAAAACTAACTTAGAGTTTCTTAGTGATACAAATAAAATAACCATAGAAAATTTAAGTTCAATTTATAAGTATTCACCAATAATGAAACTTCTAAATGCGAAGGATGGTCAACTTAATTTAGAAACCGAAGATTTTAAGAAATACAATATTTTTACAAAAATAAAAAATGCAGACTTACCATTAATGGTAAATAATAAAAAAATAAAGAATTTAGATTTAGTTATAAATGTAGATGGTAAAGATTTAGATATTGTTTCTACAAATTATGATATTAAAGTTAAAAAGCGTAAAAATATTGTTGCAAATATTAAAAATATTGATATTGCAATTGACTACTCGAGCATGAGTGATTCTATGGAGATAAAAAACCTTACCATAAAAGGTATAAATTCAAATATTATCGATACAAATTTAAGTATCAAAATACCAAGCAATAAGTACATATTAAAAATAGATGATAAAAATATCACATATGATAGTCAGCTATTTAAGCAAACAATTTTTTTAGAACAGACAAAAAATAGCATTTACTTAGACAGTAAAAATTTAACTGATATGTTTATTAACAGTTTGCTAGGAAAAGATATTTTTGAAAATGGAGCATTTAAGTTGTATCTTGACGGTGATAACTCAAAAAAGTTTGATGGAACTTTCATAGCACAAAACACAATCATAAAAGGTATGGAGTTTTACAACAACATTATGGCATTAATGCATACTATTCCATCGTTAGCTACATTTAAAAATCCTGGATTTAATGAAAAAGGTTATAAGATAGATTATGCTTATTTAGATTTTACTAGGGCTGGAGATATTATCACTATTGATAAATTAAATATAGATGGTAAAAGTGCAGATATTATTGGTTCTGGTAACATAAATATAACAACAGGTGCTATTAATATAACACTACAAATAAGTGTATTTAAAAACCTAAGCTCAATTGTAAATGAAATACCTGTAGTTAATTACATCATACTAGGAAAAGATGGAAAAATGTATACTCAAATAGAGATAAAAGGAACTATATCAAAACCAATAATAAAAACAAACATATTACAAGACACCGCTCTATCTCCATTTGGTATCATAAAAAGAACCTTAGAAACTCCGTTTAGGATTTTTAAGTAGTCTTTTTTATAGACAATGCCAATAAAATCCATGCCATAATAAAAGCAACACCACCAATTGGAGTAATTGCACCTAACATTTTTATACTAGTAAATGTCATAGCATATAAACTACCTGAAAAAATTAAAATACCAAATATCATGCTATAGCCTGCAACACTAACTCGTTTGGAACTATTAAAATTAGCTACAAATGAAACACAAAATAAACCAAGTGCATGATAAAACTGATACTCAACTCCTGTATGGAAAATTACAAGCATCTCTTTAGTAACTATGTTTTTTAAACCATGTGCACCAAATGCCCCAAAAGCTACTGCTAGTGCCATAAACACTGCACCATAAAAAGCAAATTTTTTACTTTCTTTATTCATTTAATTAATCCTTTGTCCCTCTTTTAAAGGGGATAGTTTTTTTTGAAGTGAAATACTAATATTGTTTTTAAATAACCCACCATAAAATGTTTTTCTATTTATCTCTTCATATGCTCCAATTAACCCTAATTCTAGCTCTATAGAATCTTTTAAAATTCTTAAAATCAACACTGCATCATTTGGATTTACATGTGTTGGTGCCTCACTTCCAAATGTAAAATGTCTATGAATTCTTTCAATTAATTTTTTATTTCTAACCTCAATAAAGACCGACTCAAGTGGTGCTTTAAAAAACATAACACCACTTTTTATATTGATCGATGTGTATGTTGTATCTAATCCATATATCTTTCTTGAGTGTGAATCGAAAAAATAGAGTCTTTTATTAAAATTTTGATCGAAATTATCTATCATCAAGTCAAGAATCTGTAACTTTTGCTCTTTTGTATAAAAATTACCTATTTCAGAAAAACAAAATGTTAAAAGAGACTTTATACTATACCACTCTGTTGTCTCAAATGAGTAAGAAAGCATCCTTGTCGTTCGCTCTTTTTTAAACTTCTCTATCTCAGAGCTACTTTTTGTTCTATAGACTCTAGGGACTGTAGTATCACGGTACATAGGACCAGGAAACTGTGCATGAATTACAAAGCGCTCTTTATCTTCATGTTCAAGTATATATTTTAAACCACCCAAATAGCCCTCATCTATAATCTTTACTTCCTCTTTAGGCACTTTTGATAAAAGTTCTAAAAATTCACTATTTTGACAATCTTCATTCCAGATAATACTAGGATACCTAAAAAAGGTAGATATCCTTTCTAGTACCTCACTGCTTGGCTCTTTATCTATAACTCTGTCTATCCATGAAGTGACAGTTCTTCTGTCTTTTCCAATAATAGTTGCAAACTTTGATATGCTTAGTTCTGAGCGTTTATATATTTCTACTATCTTATCTAGTGTTTTCATAAATCTGACCTTACTAACTATCTATATTTTTAGATAAAAACAGATGATGACAAATATGAGGCAGTTCAATGAAAACCTAGCAATAGCTAAGGTAAATTGAACTAACGAAGTAGTTGTCGTCATCTGTTGTTACCCGAAGGGTAGTTTATATTTGTCCTTATTGCTTCGTTAGAGTCTTTCAACTTGAGCTTTGCGCTAGGTTTTCAAGAATCTTCCTCACACTAAGGGCAAATATAAACCATCTAAAAGCATAGATGGTGGGTAAGATCAAATACAATTGTACAGTTTTTGTACAAAAAAAACAAATTGTACAAAAATTGTTATATAAATATCACTTTTGTACCATCACTTTTTATCACCAAATTGTATACTATATGTAATAAAATCCAACTAGGAGAAACATATGGGTGCAATATACGATAAAGTTTATTCAGAGTCTATCAAAGATCCTGAAAAGTTTTGGGCAGAGGCAGCAACAAAAGTTCATTGGTATCATCAATGGGATAAAGTTTTAGATGTAGTAGATGGGCATTATCGCTGGTTTGTTGGTGGTTGTATGAATACTTGTTACAACGCTTTGGACCTACATGTAGACCATGGTAGGGGTGACCAAGCAGCACTGATATATGACTCACCCGTAACGGATACTAAAAAAACATATACCTACAGAGAGCTTCGTGACCGCGTTGCAAAAACAGCTGGTATGCTTGTAAATAAAGGTGTAGTAAAAGGTGATAGAGTTGTTATCTACATGCCGATGATTCCTGAAGCTGTTATTGCTATGCTAGCGTGCGCAAGAATAGGAGCTATACACTCTGTTGTTTTTGGTGGATTTGCTGCACATGAGCTTGCAACTAGAATTGAAGATGCAAAACCAAGAGTTATCATGAGTGCAAGTTGTGGTATAGAGGTAAGTCGTGTGATACACTACAAACCACTTCTTGATGAAGCTATTAAAAAATCAAGTCATAAACCAACAACATGCTTTATATATCAAAGACCACAAGAGAGAGCAAATATGCTCCCTTGGAGAGATGTTGATTGGGCTGAAGAGGAAGAAAAAACGAGTCCTGTTGATTGTGTGCCAGTTGATGCTATTGACCCACTTTATATACTCTATACTTCAGGGACAACAGGAAAACCAAAAGGTGTTATTAGAAGCAATGGTGGACACTCAGTTGCCATGAAGTGGTCTATGGACAATGTCTACAATGCAAAACCAGGAGATGTCTTTTGGGCAGCAAGCGATGTTGGTTGGGTTGTTGGACACTCTTACATTGTTTATGCTCCACTTATGAATGGTTGTACTACCATAGTTTATGAAGGAAAACCAGTTCGAACTCCGAACCCTGGAGCATTTTGGAGAGTTTGTGAAGAGTATAAAGTAAATGTACTTTTTTCAGCACCAACAGCCTTTAGAGCAATAAGAAAAGAGGATCCTGAAGGAAAGTTTGTTCAAAAATATGATTTAAGCTCTCTTAATAACATATTTATGGCAGGCGAGAGATGTGATTCTCCTACACTTGAGTGGACACAAAATGTAACAGGAAAAGATGTCATAGACCACTGGTGGCAAACTGAAACTGGTTGGGCAATAGCTGCCAATCCACTAGGACTTGATCCCATGAAAATCAAATCAGGAAGTCCAACTAAGCCAATGCCAGGGTTTAATCTTCAAGTTCTTGATGCTGATGGCAAGCAGTGTAAGGCTGGAAAACTAGGAAACTTAGTCATAAAACTACCACTTCCGCCAAGTTGCTTAATGGGTATCTGGGAAGATGATGCAAGATATAAACGCTCATATTTAAACTTTTATGACGGATATTATCTTACAGGAGATTCAGGATACATAGACAAAGATGGTTATGTTTGGGTTATGGGTCGTATGGATGGTGTTATAAATGTAGCTGGTCACCGCCTTTCAACTGGTGAGATGGAAGAAATAGTTGCAAAACACCCAGATGTTGCAGAGTGTGCTGTTATAGGTGTTGATGATGAGCTTAAAGGTGAAGTTCCTATGGGATTTGTTGTGCTTAAAGAAGGAATCGAAAGAGATCCAACTTCACTTGCAGAAGGAATTGTTCAGCTTGTCCGTGACGAGATAGGAGCAGTAGCAAGTTTTAGAATAGCAACAGTAGTAAACAGACTTCCAAAAACAAGAAGCGGAAAGATACTAAGAGGAACTATGCGTAGTATGGCAGATGGCAAAGAGTGGAATATGCCTTCAACCATAGAAGACGAAACAGTATTACCAGAGATAGAAGAAGCTATAAAAGCATTGGGTTACCCAAAAAAGAAGGAAATAAAATGATAAAAAGTGCAGGTAAAAAATTTAGAGAAGCTTTAAAAGAGCAGAGTCCATTGCAGATATTGGGTGTTATAAACGCATACAGTGCTATTCAAGCTGAACGAACTGGAGCAAAAGCACTATATCTTTCAGGGGCAGGTGTTGCAAATGCTAGTTATGGATTGCCTGATTTAGGTATGACAATGCTTGAAGATGTTTGTATCGATATTCGCCGAATTACAGGTCGTTGTGATTTGCCTCTTTTGGTTGATGCCGACACTGGTTGGGGTGGCGCTTTCAACATTGCTCGTACTGTAAGAGAGATGACAAAAGCAGGTGCAGCAGGCTGTCACATAGAAGACCAAGTTGCTCAAAAAAGATGTGGTCACAGACCAAATAAAGAGCTTGTAAGCATAGAAGAGATGAGCGATAGAATTCGTGCAGCAGTGGATGCAAAAACTGACCCAGATTTTGTCATCATGGCTAGGACTGATGCACATGCTAGTGAAGGACAAGCCGCAGCTCTTAAGCGAGCTCATGCTTATGTGAAAGCAGGAGCTGACATGATATTTGCAGAAGCTATTCACACGCTAAAAGAGTACGAAGACTTTACAAATGAGATAAAAGTTCCCGTTTTAGCAAACATAACAGAGTTTGGAGCAACTCCAATGTTCACTGTTGATGAGCTTGCAAGTGTTGGTATCAGCATGGTTCTTTACCCACTTTCAGGCTTTCGTGCTATGAACAAAGCTGCACTTAATGTTTTTGAAGCGATTTTAAATGATGGTACACAAAGTAGTACGCTTGAGATTATGCAGACTAGAATGGAGCTTTACGATATGCTAGATTATCATTCATATGAGGAAAAACTAGACGCACTTTTTGCAAAGGATAAAAAATGAGCTTTAAACCAAAAAAATCGGTAGCACTTTCAGGAACAGCCGCAGGAAATACAGCCATTTGTACAGTAGGACTTACAGGAAATGACCTTCATTACCGTGGTTATGACATACTTGAATTTGCCACAAAAGCAGAATTTGAGGAGATAGCTTACTTGATAGTTCATGAAAAATTGCCAAATAAAACTGAACTAAAAGCATACAAAACTAAACTACAATCTTTTAGAGATATACCAGATGCAGTAAAAACTGTTTTAGAGCAACTTCCAAAATCTACTCACCCGATGGATGTAATGAGAACAGGTTGTTCTGCTCTTGGTTGCATTGAGCCTGAAGATGATGCTCATCCAAAAGATAAAGCACAAGATATAGTAGATAGACTTATAGCATCATTTGGCTCTATTCTTCTTTATTGGTATCACTTCACTCATAACAACAAAAAGATAGAGTTAAAAACAGATGATGACACTATTGCAGAACACTTTTTACACCTACTTCACGGTAAAAAACCAAAAGAATCATGGGTAAAAGCTATGCATGTATCTCTTATACTTTATGCAGAACACGAGTTTAACGCTTCAACATTTGCAGCACGAGTAATCGCAGGAACAAGTTCAGATATGTTCTCAGCAATTACAGGAGCTATTGGGGCTCTAAGAGGACCTAAGCATGGTGGAGCTAATGAAGCAGCATTTAGGATTCAAGAGCGTTATAGTTCAGCTGATGAGGCTGAAGCTGATATAAAAGAGAGAATGAGTAAAAAAGAGATTATCATTGGCTTTGGTCACCCTGTTTATACTACAAGTGACCCAAGAAATGTAGTCATCAAAAAAGTTGCTCATGATTTATCTGTTGAGAATAGCGATACTCTTATGTATGATGTTGCTGAACGCATAGAGTCTGTAATGTGGGAAGCTAAAAAGATGTTCCCAAATCTTGATTGGTTCTCGGCTGCATCTTATAACCAGATGGGGGTTCCAACAGATATGTTTACACCTTTGTTTGTAATTTCTCGTACAACTGGTTGGGGTGCTCATGTGATAGAGCAAAGAGAAGATGGAAAGATTATCCGTCCTTCAGCTCAATATGTTGGACCACATGATTTAAAGTTTAAACTACTAGATGAAAGAGATTAGTCATGGATAGCCAAAAGTATCTTAAAGAGCTAGAAGGTTTTGAGACAAAATACTATGATGTAAAAGCAGCTGTAGAAGATATAAAAAGTGGTTCGTTTGAGAAGATGAACTATACTTCAAGAGTTTTATGTGAAAACTTGCTTAGAAAGTGCCCTAGTGACGAGCTAAAAGACTCTCTAATTCAACTCATAGAAAAAAGAGATGATAAGGATTTTCCTTGGTATCCTAGCCGTGTTGTAACACATGACATACTTGGACTTACTGCTTTGGTTGATCTTGCTGGACTAAGAGAAGCTATAGCAAAAGAGGGAGGGGATCCTAAAAAGGTAAATCCTGTAGTCCCTACTCAGCTCATAGTTGACCACTCTTTAGCTGTTGAGTGTGGTGGGTTTGACCCTGAAGCTTTTAGTAAAAATAGAGCCATTGAAGATAGAAGAAATGCAGATAGATTTCACTTTATAAACTGGACTAAAGAGGCATTTGATAATGTAGATGTTATACCTCCTGGCAATGGAATTATGCATCAGATAAACTTAGAGAAGATGTCGCCTGTTGTGCATAATATAGATGGCATAGCAAGCCCAGATACACTTGTAGGAACTGATAGTCATACACCTCATGTGGATGCCCTTGGTGTTCTTGCTCTTGGTGTAGGTGGACTTGAAGCTGAAAACATCATGCTTGGAAACCCAACCTATATGAGAGTTCCTGAGATAGTAGGTGTAGAGATAGTAGGTGTAAGAAGCGAGGGAATTACAGCCACTGATATTGCACTTGCTATGACCTGCTTTTTAAGAGAGCAAAAAGTTATATCTTCATATCTGGAGTTCTATGGTGAGGGCTTAAAGTATTTAACACTAGGCGATAGAGCTACCATTTCAAATATGACTCCAGAGTATGGGGCAAGTGCTGCTATGTTTGGCATAGACAATCAAACACTAGAGTATCTTACACTTACAGGTCGTGAAGCCAAACAAGTTAAACTTGTAGAAGCTTACGCAAAAGCAAATGGTCTTTGGGCAGATTCACTAAAAAATGCTACATATGCAAGAGAGCTTACATTTGATTTATCTAGCGTAACAAGAAGTCTAGCAGGTCCTTCAAAACCTCATAAGCTAGTTCCAACAAGCACACTAAAAAAAGAAGGTATAATCAAAGATTTTGTAAGTGATGGCGACAAGATGCCTGATGGTGCAGTTTTGATTGCTGCGATTACTAGTTGTACTAATACTAGTAATCCTAGAAATGTTGTTGCAGCTGGTTTACTAGCAAAAAAAGCAAATGAACTAGGGTTAAAAAGAAAACCATGGGTAAAATCATCTTTAGCACCTGGTTCTAAAGTAGTTGAAGAGTACCTAAAAGATGCAAATCTACTTGGTGAACTTGAAAATTTAGGTTTTGGAATTGTAGGCTTTGCATGTACTACATGTAACGGCATGAGTGGAGCACTTGATCCAAAAATCCAAGCTGAAGCAGTTGATAATGATGTGTATACTACAGCAGTGCTTTCAGGAAACAGAAACTTCGATGGAAGAATTCACCCATATGTAAAAGAGGCATTTTTAGCTTCTCCTCCACTTGTAATTGCTTATGCACTTGCTGGGACTATTCGCTTTGATATAGAAAAAGACTCACTTGGGGTTGATAAAAATGGCAATCAAGTTACACTAAAAGACTTATGGCCAAGCGATGCCGAGATAGATAAGGTTGTAAAAGATTCAGTAAAACCAGAGATGTTTAGCGAGATTTATGATCCAATGTTTAGCAAAAGTGCATTGAATGATTTTGAAATATCTCCACTTTATAACTGGAATACAAAAAGCACATACATAAACAATCCACCATATTGGGACGATGAGTTTATGGGTAAACCAAATCTTAAAAATATGCGTCCTTTAGGCGTGTTTGGTGACAACATAACAACTGACCACCTATCTCCATCAAATGCTATACTTCCTTCAAGTGCTGCTGGAGAATACTGTGCAAAGATGGGACTTCCAGAGGTTGATTTTAACTCATATGCAACTCATCGTGGCGACCACCATACAGCTCAACGAGCAACTTTAGCAAACCCTAAACTCTTTAACGAGATGGTAAAAGAAAACGGCAAAGTAGTACAAGGCTCACTCACAAGAATCGAGCCTGATGGAAAAGTAAGTCGTATGTGGGAAGCTATAGAAACCTATATGAGCAGAAAACAACCTCTTATTATAATCGCGGGCATAAACTATGGACAAGGAAGCTCAAGAGATTGGGCGGCTAAAGGCGTTAGGCTTGCAGGTGTTGAAGTGCTTATAGCTGAGAGTATAGAGAGAATTCATAGAACAAATCTAGTTGGCATGGGTGTTTTACCGTTACAGTTTAAAGATGGAGATACTAGACATACTTACAACATTGATGGAAGTGAAACATATGAAGTAGAAGGTGAAATTTCACCAAGAGCATTACTGAGTGTTATTATGACAAGAGCTAATGGAGAAGTTGTCAAAATACCTGTTATATGTAGACTAGATACAACAGCAGAAGTAGAAGTTTACAATGCTGGTGGTATTCTTCAAAAGTTTGCTAAAGATTTTGTTGCAAAGGGAAAAAAGTGAAGCAGATAAAAATCCCCGCTACATATATGCGTGGCGGGACAAGTAAAGGAGTTTTTTTCCGTATAGAAGATTTACCAAAAGCGGCTCAAAAAGCTGGTGAAGTAAGAGACAAACTACTTTTAAGAGTTGTTGGCTCTCCTGATCCTTACTCGAAGCAGATAGATGGTATGGGGGGGGCAACTTCTAGTACGAGCAAAACTGTACTAATCAAAAAAAGCTCAAAACCTGACCATGATATTGACTACTACTTTGGACAAGTTGCTATCGATAAACCTTTTATGGACTGGAGTGGAAATTGCGGAAACTTAAGTTCTGCTGTTGGTCCATTTGCAATCAAATCTGGATATGTAGATAATCTAGTTCAAGACGGCATTCAGACTGTTAAAATTTGGCAAGCCAATATCAAAAAAACCATACTTTGCTATGTGTCTATGAAAGATGCTGAAGTCCAAGAGATAGGTGACTATGAGATAGATGGTGTTGCATTTCCTGCTGCTGAAATTGGTCTTGAGTTTGTAGCACCAGTTGATCCTAGTGAAGCACTTTTTCCAACAGGGAATCTTATAGATATTTTAGAAGTTCCACAAGTCGGAACATTTAAAGCCACAATGATTATGGCTGGAATTCCTACTATATTTTTAAGTGCTGAAGATTTGGGCTACACAGGGTGCGAACTTCAAAACGATATAAACTCAGATAAAGAAGCACTAAAAAAGTTTGAAACCATAAGGGCCTATGGAGCTATAAAAATGGGTCTTATAGACAACATAGAAGAGGCAAAAACAAGAGCACATACTCCAAAGATTGCCTTCGTCTCAAAGCCTCAAGACTACACAGCTTCTAGCGGAAAGAAGATAACTAAAAAAGATATAGATTTAAATGTAAGAGCATTGTCTATGGGTCTTCTTCATCATGCCATGATGGGAACTGCTAGTGTTGCCATAGGAGTTGCTGCTTGCGTTGAGGGTACTTTAGTAAATCTTGTAAGTGGTGGCGGAAAAAAAGACACAGTTACTTTCGGACATCCCTCAGGCACTCTAAAAGTTGGTGCAATTATAGACAAAAAAAATAGAGTAGAGAGAGCAAGTATGAGCAGAAGTGCCAGAATCATTATGGATGGTTTTGTTTATGTTCCTAGTAATTATTATAATCATGAGAGCACTATATAGTAAGAACAACCACAAAAGTTTAGTTTTACAGTAAAAGTCTGATATAATAGACTTCTTGCATAATCTGTAAAACTTAATTATATTGGATTAATCTTGAAAAGAAAAATTTTAATCGTAGAAGATGATAGAGACTTAAATAGTACAGTTGACAAGTTTTTAAAGATAAAAGGCTTTGAAACTGCATCTGTATATGATGGAGATAGTGCTATAGATATCGCCTATGAAAAAGAGTTCGATATTGTTTTACTCGATGTTAAGCTTCCCTATGCAGATGGTTTTGAGGTAGCAAAAGAGATTAGAAGTAGTAAAAATACACCTATTATCTTTTTAACATCACTTAATAGTGAAAAAGATGTAGAGAAAGGTTTTGTCAGTGGTGGTGATGACTACATAACAAAACCTTTTTCTCTAAATGAGCTACTTTTAAGAATAAATGCTATATTAAGAAGAGTATATAAGAATGAAAATATTATTAATATAACAGAAAAAATCAAATTCAATACGGAAAATTTAACTCTTATAAAAGATGACGAACCAGTTCATTTAACAGCAAAAGAAGTTAGACTAATGTCTCTATTTTTACAAAATAGAGACAAGATAGTAAGTCGCAAAGAGATATTTGATAGTGTATATGAGTATGAAGAGGAGCCAAATGAAGCATCTTTGAGGGTTTTTATAAATAGATTAAGAAATATTATTGGTAAGCATAGAATTCAGACTATTAAAAATATTGGCTATCAATATGTTGGCTGAAAAAAAATCTTTAATAAGATTTCTAGCTGTTTATATCATCTCTACCGCACTATTAGTTGGAGCGGGGACATTTTTTTATTATGAGGTGAGTTTGCAGGCTCTTAAAGAGCAAAATACAGAAAAACTTAAAAACAATGTTGCAAAATTTATCTCTATAAATATGAAAAAAAGAGTTTTTAAAACAGGCTCCAATCCAGAATACAATGGACTTAAAATAGCTGTTTATAAAGATGGAGAATATCTTTTTGGAAATTTTTTTAAAAAAGATTTGGATATCAAACAAGAGTATTTTTTGCAAAACAATACACTTTACTATATAAATAGTGAAAAAAAGAGATGGGGTGAGTTAAGTGTTGCTACTTACACAAATATAGATAAAGAGATAGAATCTCTTAAGCATAGAATTTTTCTCTTTTTATTTATTAGTTTTATATTTATTGTTATTATAGCTTTTTTACTTGGTAAAATCTTCTTAAAACCTATGAAGGATAGTATAAAGTCATTAGAGAACTTCATAAGTGATGCAACACATGAGATAAATACCCCGATAAGCTCTGTTCTTATAAATATAGAGCTTTTAAAAGAGCTATATCCAGATTTTAGAAAAATTGAGGAGCTTAAAAAAATAGAATCAGCTACATTTAGAATATCAAAAGTCTTTAAGGACTTAAGTTTTATAAAACTAAACCATAATCAAAATAAAGAGATTATAAAAGTAGATGTTGAAAAAGTGTTACAAGAGAGAATAGAGTTTTTTAGCACTTTTATCCAAAACAAAAAAATCAAACTCTCGCTCAGTGTAGAGCCTATGCAATTAGACATTGACATTGAAGACTTAATTAGGCTTCTTGATAATCTTATTTCCAATGCAATTAAGTATACAAAACCAAATAACAATATAGACATCATGCTCAACCAAGATTTTTTTGAGGTCATAAATGACGGTGAAATAAAAAATAGCAAAAAAATCACAGACAAGTTTTTTAGAGAAAACAAAGACGAAGGTGGCTTTGGTCTTGGTCTTTATATCGTTAAAAAGATTTGTAACTACTATAGTTTTAGTTTAAGTATCTCAACAAAAAATAAAAAAGTACATACAAAAATCCATTTCACACTCCATTAACATTGCAATGTCATAATTTCACTATCAAAACTAAGGAGTTTAAAATGAAAGTGAAAAAAATTATGATTTCAATGGTAGCACTAGTAGGTCTAACAAGTGCACTAAGTGCTTCAAGCGATTACAATGCAGAGGCATTGTTTGATGCAAAGTGTGGTATTTGTCACTCAAAAACAATGCCTAAAGACATGAACAGTATGATTGCACCTGCATTGAGTGGTGTCATGAAGCATATTAAAATGGCATATCCAAATAAAGAAGATGCTGTTGAGTTTATGGTAGATTATATTCAATATCCAAGTAAAAATAAAGCCATATGTCAACAGAGCAAAATAGCACAATTTGGTCTAATGCCTTCAGTAAAAGGTGTAGCAAGTGAAGATGAGCTAGAGGCTATAGCAGAGTGGATGTTCGATAACTTTCCTGCAAAAGGATTTGTAGGTAGAGGCATGCAAAACCAAAGAGGTGGCATGACTAAGAATACAATGATGCAAAGAGGCATGAAAAACCGTCCAGCTTTTGAGGATTTTGATGCAAATGGCGATGAGATGATAAGCAGAGACGAGTTTAACCAATTCAGAATGAATCGCATGAAGAGTCGCATGGGAGCTATGCAAAACCAAAGAGGTGGTATGGCTAACAATGCTATGAAACAAAGAGGTATGCAAAACAGACCAAACTTTACAATGTTTGATTTAAATGGTGATGGAGTTGTTACAAAGAATGAGCTAACACAGTTTAGAGCACAAAGAAAAGCGAAAATGGCAGCTAAAGGAATGCCTATGAGAAATGCAGCATATTCTCCAGCATTTGAGAGTATGGATATAGATGGTGATGGACAGTTGACTCAAGAAGAGTTCAATCAGTTTAGAATGAATAGATACAACACTAAGTAAGGAGTTAGAGATGAAAAAGATTATTGCAATTGCATTTTTAGCATCAGTTGTTTGGGCAGCAGACTTTACAGGATACACAACAGATCAACTCATAAACATGAGAGGCACAGTCGCTGTTCAAGATAGGGCAGATTTTAGAGCAGAGATGCAAAAAAGAATACAAACAATGACACCACAACAAAGACAACTTTTTATGCAAAGTAAAAAAAATAGAAGTGGCATGGGAGCAGGTCGTGGTGCTGGAGGAATGGGACAAGGAAGAGGCAGACAAGGTGGTGCTGGCATGGGAATGTACAGCAACTAGGCATATTTAGGCAGATATCTATCTGCCTACTCCCTAAAGGGGGAATAAGATGAAAAAGATTACTTCATTAACATTAGGACTCTCGTTTTTAGTTATGTCCTATACTGGTACCATGTTGTTTTTATGTCCAAAAGGTAAGATTGCTTACTGGAGCGACTGGACACTTTTAGGACTCAGCAAAGAGCAGTATGGAGACCTTCATATTACTTCAATGTTTATCTTTTTGCTTTTTGGAATTTTACACATCTATTACAACTGGCATCCAATTGTAAGCTATCTAAAAGATAAAACTCAAAAGATATCATTTACTACAAAAGAGCTCTTAATAGCACTTGCAATAAATGCAGCTTTTATCTTTGGGACACTTTTTGCAATACCTCCAGTTCAAACCATAATAGATATCAATAGTGACATAGAGCAGTATTGGGAAAACAGATACGGAACACCTCCATATGGACATGCGGAGGAGAGTAAGCTAAAAGTTTTTGTAAGAAAAGTTGGTGTTGACTTAGAGGGTGCAAAAAAGGCACTTATATCTAAAGGTATTAGTTTTAATGAAAGCGATACATTAAAAGATATAGCTAAGATGAACAATATAAGCCCAAATGATATATATCAGATTCTCAAAAAAGCTAAAAAAGTCAATAAATCAAGTGTTAAGTCTACAAAAAAAAGCTCTAGCACCAATGATGTACCACCAATGCTTGGAAGAAAGACTCTTCAAGAGTTGTCTCAACTAGATGTTATAAACCTAGAAAAAACATTGAAGCTCTTAATGCAAAAAGGCATCAGCGATGCTTCAAAACAGAGCAGAATGAAAGACATAGCAGATGAACTTGATATGAGACCTATTGAGGTATTTGAGATAATCAAAAAATAGAAATACCCTAAAGAATCTCTCTCTGCCCTTTTGAGTTTTGGGCAGAGAGTATACCCAAAAGTTCAAGCTGCTCTACGATACGAGATGCTCTGTTGTATCCAATTTGAAGCCTTCTTTGAATATAACTAATTGAACACTTTTTTTCATTTTGAACTATAGCCTTTGCCTCTTCAAAAAGCTCATCTATATCTCCAATAACTTCTCCATCAATGCTGCTAGAACCATCACTATTCGTTTCTTTTAAAAAACTCTCATCATACTCTACGGCTTTTTGTTTTTTAAGGTACTCTACAACCTCTTCTATCTCTTCTTCGCTTGCAAATGGGGCATGAAGCCTTATAAGACCAGAAGATGAAGGGGGAGTAAAAAGCATGTCTCCTCGACCCAAGAGAGACTCTGCACCCATTGTGTCTAGTATTACTTTGCTATCAATTTTCTGCCCTACTTTATAACTAATTCTACTTGGAAGATTAGCTTTAATTAGCCCTGTAACAACATCAACAGAGGGTCGTTGTGTTGCAACAACTAAGTGAATTCCACTTGCTCTTGCCATTTGTGCTAAACGAGCTATATAAAACTCAACCTCTTTTCCACTATTCATCATCAAATCCGCTAACTCATCGATAATAACTACTATATATGGAAATGGCTCAAGTCCTAACTTCTTAGCTTTTTCATTATAATTTTCTATATTTTTCGTCTTAGATTGACTCATAATCTGGTAGCGTCTTTCCATCTCTGTTACCATATTCGCTAAGGCAATTATTGCCTGTTTAGGTTTTGTAATAACAGGGGTTAAAAGATGAGGTATATCATTGTATATAGAAAACTCAAGCATCTTTGGATCAATCATAAGAAGTTTCAAAGTATCTGGTGAGTTTCTATACAAAAGGGAGAGTAGCATTGAGTTGATTCCAACACTCTTACCACTACCTGTTGTTCCTGCTATTAAAAGATGGGGAAGTTTTTTTAAATCTGTCACAAATGGATTACCTACTATATCTTTTCCAAGAGCGATTGTAAGAGGGGATGAAGCTTTAGTAAAAATCTCGCTCTCTAAAATCTCTTTTAGGTAGATTGTATCAATCTTTGCATTTGGAACCTCTATACCAACTACATCTTTACCAGGAACAGGTGCTTGAATACGAATCGTTTTTGCTCTTAGAGCCATAGCCAAGTCGTCTTGAAGTGTTAAGATTTTTGAAACCTTTACATGTGGAGCTGGTTTAAACTCAAAAGTAGTCACAACAGGACCTGAGTAAGTTCTAACTACATCACCATCTATCTTAAATCTTTTTAGTTTTTCCAATAAATCAGAAATTTTTCTATCTATTTCAGCCTCATTTACATGCTTACTTTTTTTAGGAGGAGTTGTAAGAATCTTAAGTGGCGGTAACCTATAGTCTTTTGGTTTAGATTGCTCTCCCTTTTCAATCTCATCAAGTAGTTTTTTGTTCTCTTCTACTTCACTTATAATCTCAACTTTACTGTGATGTTCTTCTTTTACTGCCTCTTTTTTCGTATCATCTTTTTTAGATTCATCTTTTTTTATCAATTTTATACTATCTTTATACTCTTCAGGATGAACATCATCTTCAACTATATCACTAGATGCTATAACCTCTTTTTCTTTGTATGACACCTCTTCAACTACGACTGCATCTTCTACATCTTTTTGAGCTTTTTTGGGTAACTTATCGTTTAAAAAACTAAATACATCACTTGCTGTTGTATCTAAAAGTATACTCAATGAGAGTGTAGCAATAGAGACTATAAACAACCAAACTCCAAGTATTCCTATAGCAGAGCTTAAAATTTCAACAATAGAGTAACCCAAATATCCGTTTAGTCTACCATCTACAACCGCAGCTTGAAAAATAAGAACAGCAAATATAAACAAAACCATAGATAGAGTCAATTCAACATCTCTTGCATTAAATCTACTGTTTCTATAAAAGTACCATGCAGGCACAATCAGCAAAAACGGATAAACATATGCAAAATAACCAAACAATTCTTGATTCCAAACACCAACACTAGTGCCAAAACTTCCAACAAATCCACCGTCTGGAAGTAGTGTAGCAACACCAAAAAACAGTAAAAATGCAACTGAAATTATAAATATAGTCTCTTTTAAAATAACAAATCCTTTGATATGTAAGGCGAGATTATATCAAATCTCTACATGTAATTCAATAAACTCATAGAGTTTATCTTTGCAACTGTTGAAAGTGATGCCTCATACGAAGTTGAAAGCTGATTGAATTTCATATATGCCTCGCCCATATCTACATCAATCACTTCAGAGCGAACGGTTTGGACATTTATGCTCAAAAGTTCTGAACGCTCATTGGCTCTTGAGAGTGCATTTGAGTACGAGCCAATTTTTGTATGCTCTTTTGTTACATGGTCCATCAAGTGATCTATTCTTTGTATAGAATTTTGAATGCCTATATTTCTTGGATTATCACTATCTCCATCCATTCTAAATGTCCCACCTCTAACAGCTTCTATCATATTATCCAAATCTTTGTAAAAATCTATATTTGGGTCATCAATCTTAACTGCATCATTTGCCATAAAGGTTAGCGCTGAAGCTTGTGTAGATTTATCTGCATTTTGATCAAACATAGAAAACTCTATCTGAGACTCTGAATTAAAGTTATCATGAATTTGAAGTCTTCCTTTGTAGTCTAAATCAACTTCTACTACTCCTTTTGCAGATATTAATGCACTATTATACTCATCAAACTGAATCCCAGCAGTTCCATTCGTATCTGTTGGTAAGTTGTTGGAAGTTATCATTGAGATAGCATCATTAAGTTGCTGGTATGTGATATCATCAGCCTTTGTAGGATTTCCATTTGTATCGTAAATAGTATAGTATGTAGCTCCATTATCTAGTGTAAATCTTGTTCCATTTACAGTATCATTTGTTAATTCCAACTGAGCATTAAAACTGTTACCACTACTATCTATACCAATAAGATTAAAAATTGTTTCATCTCCAACAACTGCGGTGTCATCAAAAGTTTTTTTACCAGAAACATCTAAAAGCTTCGTGCTATTTGTCGCATACTCGTTTGTGTCTTTTACTATTTGAGATATATTTGAAGTTAAAGTATTTCCATCTTTTTCAAACCCTCGTCTTTCGTAGTTCATACCGTCTGGTATTGAAAAGCTTTCTATCGGAGTATTTGCAATATCTCTTGCTACTAGAGTGGCATTTAAATTTCCTGTTGGGTCACTTGCTATAATCTGACCATTTTCTATTCTAGTTGAACCTACACTTAACCCATACTCTACTTCAATAGCACTCATCAAATCTTGCACTGTTTGACCAGCAATGACAAATGATGTTGCTCCTACTAGTACATTGTTTACATTTGTTGGCATAAAATCACTCAATAGTGTTGTATTTTTAACATCACTTCCATCACTATTTTGAAGTGGATATCCTATTCTAAAAGTACCAGGATTATATATATCTTCTCTTGAAGTTATAGTATCTGCAGAAACTACTGTTTTAAAATTACTCTTACTAAAACTAACAATATCTACATTTGGTGAAGCTAACAAAGAATCTATATCTGCCTGGTCTGCGTTTCCATCGCCACTTACTGCATCTCTATCCACAGCCCCAAAAATATTCATCTCTAAAAGAGCATTGCCACTTTTTAAGTCTTTTATCTCTATTTGACCGTTGTCATTCATCTGTACATCTACTACTTTATTTGTTGAGCTATTTCCATATTCTTGTCCAATTCTATCAAGCAAATCTGAGATTTTAGAAGTTGATGAGAGTGAAAATTTAGTAGAAAAAGTATCTCCATCTGCTTTTCTTCCCGAAAGATAAAATACACTGTTTGGGTTGTTTGTGCTATCTGGATCACTTCCAACCATATCACCTATAGTATCACTCTCTTTTAGATACACTTCTTTAGGCTGTCCATCCACTGGATGCAACTCTGTTTGGTTTAACATCTTAACATTTGTAGAGAGTGTTTTATGATAGTCACTATCTCGACCTAAAAAAAGGTCTTGACCTGTTATATTGTAAGGCAGTTTTACACCAGAGCCAATCAATGCCTCTTTATTTCCATCATTTCCATGATAATTACCAGCTCCATCAACTGGTTTAACTGCAGATGATGTACCAGAAAACAGATACTGTCCATTTATTGAGGTATTTCCTAAACTAATCATATGAGTTTTTAAGGCATCTAGTTCATCTGCAAGTGCATTTAAACTTGTAGTCGAATTACTTTCATTAGCAGCTTGAATAAGCTTAGTTTTAAAAGTTGATAGAGCATCTGTAAACTGATTGAGTGTTTTATCTGTGTTATTTGCTTGAGTTTGAGCTTTTGAGCTACTCTCTTTTGCCTGCTCTAAAGTTGCAACTTCATAGTCTAGTCTCATAGTATCCACAAACACTCCACTGTCTTCAAAACTATTTTGTATCTTCATTCCCGAAGAAAGTTGTGTATTTACTCTATATAAATCTTGCATATTGCGTTGATAGTCATTTATAGCATTTGAATAAAACAGTGCATTAGTTACTCTCATAGTTACCTCTTTTCTATATAAAATAGTATTTTTATTATAAGCAATTACAATTCCATATACTAAATAATCGACTTTTTGAGAAATTTATTAATAAAAATAGATAAATTTAATAAATTATTGATAAATCTATTGTTTTTTACAAAAAAAAAGTGTACAATGACCACAACACAATACTTTAAAGGATTTCAATATGAAAAAAGCAGACTTTGTTCAGGCAGTTTCTGAAAAAGCAGGTCTTTCAAAAAAAGATGCTAGTAATGCTATTGATGCAGCATTAGAAACTATCAATGATGCTCTTGTAGCAGGCAAAAGCGTAAGCTTTATTGGTTTTGGTACATTTTCAACAGCTCCTAGAGCTGCTAGAAAAGCAAGAGTTCCTGGAACTGATAGAATTGTAGATGTTCCTGCAACTACAGCAGTTAAATTCAAAGTGGGCAAAAAATTAAAAGAAGCTGTAGCTAAATCTTAATTTTTATAAAAACTTAGAGCTTAAAGACTTGGTAACTTGTCTTTAAGCTTTTTTTTTGTACTATTCACTTTCAAAACAAGATGCCCGAGTGGTGAAACTGGTAAACACGTTGGATTCAAAATCCAATGACTTCACGGTCTTGTCGGTTCGAGTCCGACCTCGGGTACCATTTAAAAAATATCATCTATTGGTTTTCCAAGATAAAAACCTTGTCCATATTGTATATTTAAACTTTTAACGATTTTAAGTATCTCTTCGTTGTGGATAAATTCGCCAACAACTTTTATATTCAAATTATGTGCAAATAACACGATAGCTTCTACTATCCTAAATGAAACTTCTGATTTATCAATATTTTTGATTAAAGAGCCATCAATTTTTAAAATATCTATTGGCAAACTTTCAAAAACTGAAAAATTTGAATATCCACTACCAAAATCGTCTAAAGAAATCATAACCCCATACTGTTTTATCTCACTTAATCTATACTGAAGTAGATTATTATCTAGATCTTCATACTCTAATAGCTCTATTGTTAAAAACTTTGAAATATCTTGATTATTTCTTATTTCTTTAATTAGCATTTCATATATAGAACTATCAATAATGTCTGATAAATTAAGATTAATACTTATATTAACACCTTGATTGGCAATTTTTTTAAAAACTATAGCAAGTATTTTTTTTGTCATATCTCTATATATATTTGTACCCTCAATAGAATCCAAAAAAGATCCTGGATAGACTAAATTATTACTTTTATCACATAGTCTAACCAAAGCTTCATAATATTTTATTTCACTACTTTTTAGTCGATATATTGGTTGAAATTGGCATAAAATCCTATCTTCATCTATGGCTTGTTTTATTTGCGATATAGACAATTTATTTACCATTATAGTATCATTGTTTATAGTATTATCACTATCAACTACTCTATTTCTTCCCGAGTGCTTTGCTTTATAGAGTCTCTCATCAGCTTTTTTTATTATCTCTTGTATATTTTTATATTTTTGTATCTCCACAACAAGTCCCACAGAAACAGTTAATCTTATATCAAAACTCTCATACTTAAATTTGTAATCTTCTATGCTCTTTCTAATTCGAACTATAGTTTCTTTCGCATATGACCTGTTTTTTTTCTTTTTATAAACAAATAGTAAAAACTCCTCACCACCAAATCTTATAAAGATATCTTTGTCTCTAATATTTTTCTTAACTATACTAGAAAAAGTTTCAAGTATGTAGTCTCCTGCTTTATGCCCATAATTATCATTAATTTTTTTAAAATAATCCAAATCAAACATAGCTATATCATAATTATAAAAATCAATTTTTGTTACAAAATCTCTAAGAAAAATACGATTATAAGTATGTGTTAATGGATCTATAATACTATCTTTTTTTGCTCTTATCTGTGCAATAACTTGATATATAATCACACTAAAAAGAAATAAGACAGATACAAATATATATAAAAAAATCTCTTTTAAAGGGCTGATAATTTCTGTCATATATTTAAAAAGTGTGGTAGAAAAATCTATAGCTATAATACCTACTACTTTTCCATTCATAATATATGGACTAAGTGTTGTAACCCAAAGACCAAATATATCATCTTGATATATAACATTTGGTTTTTTAGTATCATATACTTTATCCCATTCATCCTTATTTACATCAAACTTTGTATCAAAAACACCCTTATCGTCCTTGCTTCCATCTAAAAGATATCTATATCTTCCATTATTATCTCTATATAACATATATACATATTTAAATGATGGAGTTACAATAGTCTCCATTTGTTTTTCAAGTTTATTTCTAAGCTTATGATTTTTTTTAAGTGTTGTGTATAAATCTTCATTGATATCATTTTTTATGATAGATGATATATTTTCTATAAAGTAAGAAGTATTATTAAATATAACCTTCTTTATATTATCTTTTGTTTTTTCTTCAAACTGCCCTATATTTATATAGAGGTATATTATAGAGACAAGAAGAAGAAAAATAAAAGCAAAATATATTATATTAAATCTCTTCATTTAATATCTTCGATATACTTCTTTAAATTATCAGGAAGTACAATTCCTTTTTTTTGAAGTATCTTTTTAACAAAGATTAAATTTGGTCTACCTTTTTGCCAATAAAATCCTCCTACTGCTTTTCCCTTCTTCCTTTGAAATACAAGATAGCCATTGGCAAATACAATCTTGTTATTTGTATCTATTTCTTCATTATGATAAAGCATTAAAATATCTGCATTATTTTGACTCTTTACTAGTTTAACTTTTTTCATAGAAGCAAATATAAATGTTTTCGATGGCTCATCACTCCAAACCTTTACTACACTATTAGATGGAAATAGTGCACTAAATATCATCTTATATATTTTTTTTTCAACATTTATCTGAGAAGAAAAAGATGATACTACAAACATAGTTAGCAAAACAAATCTTTTCAAAACAAATACTCCACATTTAGCCAAAACTTTCTATCAAATACTGGTATAGAAGAACTTATAGATTTATAAGTCTGTTTATATCCTTTGTTAAGTATATTTTCTCCCTTCAAACCAATCATTAAATCTTTAGTATAATTATATCTTATGCTTGATGTCCAGTCATATGAAGATGCAACATCAATACCAAAACTCTCATAAGAAGCTCTATATTCCAACATATTAAAAAAATCAAATTTCCTGTATGAATTGTATAAAACAAGATGACCTCCATATGCTGGTGAAAATTCTAAATCATCATTTCTATTTCCATAATATGCATCCAAAGAAACTCTGTTTTTCATGTTAAATCTATAAATATATGAAGCCTCATACTGCATATATGATTCATGTTCTGCATTATAAAACCCAGCCAATGAATCATATTTAATTGGATTTTTTAACTCAATATAAGATAGTTTTAGGTTCAAAGTATTACTATCAGTCTTATATCTTATTCCAAAAGAGTAGAGTGTTGGTTGCATAAACTCTAATGAACTATTTGTTTTATATGGAACATTAGTGTTGTTACTATACAGAGCAGAAAGTGGTGTAGAGTAGTATGTTCTTGTATAAAACATTTTTACCTGAAAACTATTTACATTTCTTATAGCACCAAGACGAAATATATACTCATTTTTATCTTCAATATATTTTTCATACCTATAAAAATCTCCTTTTAAAGAGGCGACCAACATAGTCTTTTTATTAAAAATATATTTATTTTCTGCATATATTGAATAAAGGTTATAATAAGTATTAAAATCAATACTATTTGCATCAAATAACCCACTTACATCTACTTGCTTACGTTTAATAAAACTTCCAATATAAAAAGAATTATTATCTACTTTATATGTTTTATCTACTATAAAAGAATACACTTTATCTACAGTACCCATAGAAAAATCTGTTACTAAGCCGAAGTTTCCTGCATTGATTCCACTAGTATCTTTCATCTTTTCATCTGATTTAACATAATCTACTGAAGCTTGTAATTTTATTCCATTTTCTAGTTTTTGCGTCAAATGAACATAGCTATATTTTGCCTCACTTCCTCCACCATCTGGTGTTGCAGCTCTACCAAGCCCTAAAAACGGGTCACTTTTACTCTGAAAATATCCTACTTCAAATAGCAAATTTTGAAAGTTAAAATTTCCATAAAAATTTCTATTGCTACTATCACTACTTAAAGTATAGTTTTGATTATAGTAAGTATCTCTTTTAATTTTATTAATATTGCCAAAGACAAAGTAGTCTGTTTTTTCATTTAGTGTTTCTGCAAAATAAGTACTCACATATGAACTACCAGCACTATCCATACTAACCCTTAGCTTGCCACCTTCTTCTCTTAAAGCTTTTTTTGTATAAAGTTTTATAACCACTGAAGATGGCTCATTGCCAAATTCCACAGATGCACTACTTCTGTATACCTCAATATGGTCAATTGCATCTAGTGTTATACTCTCACATATCATAGAGCCACTTTTATATGAAGTAGCAGTTATATCATGATTATTTACAAATATCCTAATAGCAGAAGCTGGCATTTGCTGTTGTGATGGCTTGATAAAAAGTGAAGAATTTAAATTTGTTCTTGATACGAAAGGTATCGTAAAAAGTTTTGTTATATCTGCTAGTGTTCGAGCTTGCATACGCTCTATATCGTCTCTTGTAAAAACTTCAACAAAACCATTAGATTCACTTTTGGTTATAGAAGAGAGATCAGACTTTAATCTATATGAATCTAAAAGCGAATCAATATCTAAAGATTCCGCCTTCAAAAAAAAGCTAAAAAACAAGAAATAGAGCAAAAAAATTCTTATCACAATAATACCCCGTAAATAGTATTAAACCCCCTAAATGTCATAATTATTCAGAGAATTAATTGTAAATATCATCTTCTTGTATTTAAAAATATAATAACAATAATAGATATTAATTACTACATTATATCATAAGCCAAATAAAAAACAATAGATTTTATT
>JALSME010000108.1 GCA_026987955.1 Sulfurospirillum sp. | reverse complement strand
TAATTGACAAAAAAACATAACTATAATATAATTATAAAAAAAGGAGTTTTTTGTGCAGGTTTCACTTATAGATATAGGAACTAGTAAAGGTATAAGAATTCCCGCAAGTGTACTTAAAATGTTTGAAAAACCTAAGTTTTTTGATTTGCATGTAAAGGATAATAGAATTGTTTTAGATGTAGTTGAAAATCCAAGAATAGGGTGGGAAGAAAAGTTTAAAAATAGTGAAAACCAACTTTTGATAGATGATAATTTAGATATGAAAGATTGGGATGAATTATAAGCAGTATGAGGTGATTTTAATTAACTTAGACCCAACTGTGGGTAGCGAGATACAAAAAACAAGAGCCTGTTTGATTATATCTCCAAAAGAGATGAATTATAGCAATATTATAGTTGCCCCAATGACTTCAAAATATAAAGATTATCCAACAAGAGTAAAGATAAGCAAGGATAGTTTTGTGGTGCTAGATCAGATAAGAACAGTATCGGTAAAAAGAGTTTTAAAAAAATTAGATATAAAGATAACTTCTAAACAAAAAAATGAAGTAAAAAGTATTATAAAAACAATGTTGGTAGATTAAATATGGGTGAAACAGTAGCAAGAAATAAAAAAGCATATCATGATTATGAGATATTAGATTCTTATGAAGCTGGTATGGTTTTAAGAGGCAGTGAGGTAAAGGCGATAAGGCAAGGGAGGGTAAATCTGAAGGACTCTTTTGTGAAGATTATTAAGGGTGAGGCATTTTTACTAAATGCACACATTTCAAATCTTGAGACAACTCACTCGCACTTTCGTCCAGAGGAGAGACGAGACAGAAAGCTTCTTTTGCATAACAAAGAGATAGCTAAGCTTTTTGAAAAGACAAGTAAAGATGGCTTGAGTATAGTTCCAACAAGTATGTATTTTAACCATAAAAACTTTGTTAAGATTAAGATTGCATTGGCTCGTGGTAAAAAACTTCATGATAAAAGACAAGATTTGAAAACAAGAACAGCAAATCGTGAAGCACAAACGGCGATGAAAAATCATTTTTATAAATAGACTACAAGAAGTCTAATAGTTATTTAGACGATATTTACTATATATTGATAAAATATAAATAAAAAGGCAAAAACATGAAACTTTGGAAAATATTAATTAGTGTAGCAATTTTGTTGGCATTTGTTGGTTGTGGAGTAGAAGAGGGAAGTGCTGAAAAACCAACTTATAAAGATGGCGACAGAATAGAGCTAAAAAGTGTAGTTGGTAGCAAGGTAACACTTCTTAGAAAAGATGGCGGTTTTGTTTTAGAGGGAGATGAAAAGAAAATTCTTATCCTTGATATTTTTGGTACTTTTTGTCAGCCATGTCAAAAAGAGGCACCAAAGTTAATGGACTTTCAACTAAAAAATGATAAAGATGTTCTTTTGATTGGTTTTACATACCTTGAATCAGTAACAGATGAGTATGTTGTAGATAACTTTGCATCAAAGTTCAATGCTTATTATTTTATTGTTAATTCGCCAGATAATGACAAAATAGTAAACACTATTACTCAGGATATTGGTTATAAGCAGGCAGTTCAAGTGCCATTTAAAGTTGTGTTAAAAGACGGTAAGTACCAAAAAGTAACAGATGTTTATGAGGGAAATCCTGATAATATGTTTTATATAGGCGCAATTGATACAGAAGTAATTAAAAAAGATATAGAGAAGATAAAAACTAAATGAAACAATTTGAGCATGAATTAAGTGAGGATATAGAATTAAAAAAACCTAAGATGTATAAAGTATTACTTCTTAATGATGACTTTACAAGTATGGAGTTTGTTGTTAGCACACTTATGAATATTTTTCATAAAAATGAGGAAGAGGCATATGCAATCATGCTTAAAATTCACAATAGTGGAAGCGGGCTTTGTGGCTTGTATACACATGAGATAGCAGAAACAAAAGTTGCACAGGTACTAAACTCTGCAAAAAAGAGTAAGTTTCCTCTTCGTGCAGTTATGGAGGAAGAGTAATGGTAAGTAGTGAATTAAATTCTATATTTGCTGATGCAATTAGTTTTGCAAAAGAGAGTCGTCATGAGTATATAACAGTTGAGCATATCTTTTTTGCACTAATACATAATCAAAATATTATAGATATCTTAGTAGATCTTGGAGTTGATGTAAAAGCAGTAAGAGAAAACCTAAAAGTATATTTTGCTAATAATATTGATAGAGTAGAGCAGGGTAGTAGTGTTGATCCATTTGAGACAGTTTCGCTTACTCGTGCCATTGAGAGTATGATGATGCATGTAAGAGGTGCAGGAAAAAGTGAGGCTAGTCTTACAGATATGCTTATTGCATTGTTTGATGAGGAGCACTCATATAGTATACACCTTTTAAGGCAACATGGTGTTGAAAAGTTAGATATTTTAGAAATTGTAACAAATCATGAAGACCCATCTATAAAAGAGCAAACTTCAAGCGAAGATAAAAAAAGTGCTTTAGAGATGTATACAGTCAATCTTGTTGAGTTAGCAAAAAAAGACAAGATTGACCCACTTATAGGGAGAGTTGAAGAGGTACAAAGAGTTATGCAGGTTCTTTGTCGTCGTAAAAAAAACAACCCCATTTTAGTTGGTGAAGCAGGAGTTGGAAAGACAGCAATTGTTGAAGGACTTGCTCTTAAAATTGCAAAAAATGAGACACCAAAAATACTCGAAAATGCAAGATTGTATGCTCTAGATATCGGCTCACTTCTTAGTGGAGCAAAGTATAGAGGTGATTTTGAGAAGCGTCTAAAAGATGTTTTAACTGAGCTAAAATCAAAAGAAAATGCAATACTTTTTATTGATGAAATTCACACTATTGTAGGAGCGGGAGCAACTGGTGGTGGCTCAATGGATTTATCAAATCTTTTAAAGCCCTCACTAGCAACAGGCGAGATTAAGTGTATCGGTGCAACTACATATAGCGAATTTAGAAACTTTTTTGATAAAGATAGAGCCTTGAGTCGTCGTTTTTCAAAGCTTGATGTGAGTGAGCCAAGCCTTGATGACTCTTATGAGATTCTTTTAGGGTTAAAGAGCAAGTATGAAGACCACCATGGAGTAAAGTACCCTCAAAAAGTTTTGAGAAGTTCAGTAGAACTTGCAAAAAAATATATAAATGACAAATTTTTACCAGATTCTGCAATAGACCTTATTGACGAAGTTGGAGCATCATTTCATCTTCAAAAAAGAAAGAGAAAAGCTGTAAGTATTCATGATATTGAGAGCATACTAGCAAGAGTTACAAATATACCACCAAAAAGTGTGAGTAGTGATGAGACAGAACTTATGCGTGATTTAGAGAGCAAACTAAAAGCAAAAGTTTTTGGTCAAGATGAAGCTATAGCAAATCTAGTAACTGCTATAAAAAGAAGTAGAGCTGGACTTAGTAGTCCTACAAGTCCTGTTGGGTCATTCTTGTTTAGTGGACCTACAGGAGTTGGAAAAACAGAAGTAGCAAAGCAGTTAGCAGAGCAGTTAGGTATTCATTTTGAGCGGTTTGACATGAGTGAGTATATGGAAAAACATACAGTTAGTAGGCTCATTGGAGCACCTCCTGGCTATGTTGGCTATGAAGAGGGTGGACAGCTAACTGAAACCATAAAAAAACATCCATATAGTGTGCTATTGCTTGATGAAATCGAAAAGGCACATCCAGATTTACTCAATATTCTTTTACAAGTATTTGATAGTGCAACTTTGACAGACAATGACGGCAATAAAACTGACTTTAGAAATGTCATCATTATTATGACTTCAAATCTAGGCACAAAAGAGGCTGCACAAGTTGGTTTTACAAAGATAGAAGCACATCAAAGCAGTAACGCTATAAAAGACTTTTTTGCACCAGAATTTAGAAATAGGCTTGATGCAATAGTTCATTTTTCTGCACTTAAAACCGAAGTTATGATACATGTTGTTGAAAAACTTTTAAGTGAATTAGAATCTCAGCTGAAAGAAAAAAATATAAAGATTGAAGCAACTTCCAAGGCAAAAAAATACTTGGCTGAAAAAGGTTACTCAAAAGAGCTTGGAGCAAGAGTTATGCAAAGAGTTATTAGTGATGAGATAAAGACACCATTGAGTGATGAGATACTATTTGGAAAACTAAAAAATGGTGGATTAGTAAAAATTGACTACAAGAGAAAAGTGCTAGAGTTTGAGTACAAAAGTTGAAATACCACAACTCTTAAGTGATAAATATATTTTTCCCAACCCATATAAAGCGACCGATCATGGTCTTTTAGCTTGGGGAGGGGATTTATGTATTGAGCGATTACTTAGTGCTTATACTCAAGGAATATTCCCCTGGTATAGTAAAAATGACCCTATTCTTTGGTGGTCACCAAATCCTAGATTACTTCTTTTTCCAGAAGATTTTAAACTAACCAAGTCTTTAAAGAAATCTAGAAAAAAATTTACGGTAAAATACAACACAAGTTTTGATAAAGTCATTTTAGCATGTAAAAATATACGAAAAGATACTTGGATTAGTGACGAGATGATAGAGGCATATAAAGCTCTACATGTAGAGGGTTATGCAAAATCAATTGAATGCTACAAAGATGAGACTCTTGTTGGCGGACTTTATGGAGTTCAAATTGGTTCTGTATTTTGTGGTGAGTCTATGTTTAGCAGAGTAAGTGATGCTTCAAAAGTTGCTCTTTGGGCATTGTGTGAAATCATGCAGAAAAATGGTGGCGATTTTATTGACTGCCAAATGCCAACAGACCATCTCATAAGCTTGGGAGCACAAGTGGCAAACAGAGAGGATTTTTTAAACTTACTCTCTACATGTAAAGAAAAAAAGGTGGAACTGTTTTGATAGCACAAATTATGCCTGTATTTATCTTTGTGGCTCTTGGGTATTTTTTTAAGTATTTTAAAAGAGATATTTCAGAGTCACTCATAGAGTTTGTTATATACTTTTCTCTTCCTGCTCTTGCACTAGTTAAAATCCGTGAGTTAGAGTTTAACGAAGTTGTTTTCAATATAATTTTTATAGCCTACCTTAGTATGTTTGTAGCTACAATCATCTCCTATTTTATAGGAAAAATGTTAAAGCTAGAGAGAAATATACTTGCGACATTTATGGTGGTTTCTATATTTGGCAATACATCTTTTGTAGGTTTTTCCTATGTAGAGTCACTGTATTCCTCAAAGGAGCTTGTTTATCCTTTGGTATATGATCAGATTGGTAGTTTTGTCGCGCTTCTTACGATTGGTATGGTTTTGATCGCTTGGGGTAGTCAAAAAGAGCAAAAGTTAAGTCTAAAACAGAAGTTTAAGATGCTTCTTACTCCACCTCTTCAAGCGATTATATTTGCAATTTTACTTCATGGTGTTGTTTTTCCAGATTTTGTAGAAGGTGTTTTGATAAAACTTGAATACACTTTAATCCCACTTGTAACTATGATTGTGGGTATGAAACTTGAAATCAAAGCATTTAAAAACTTTTTTAAAGAGAGTATAGTTGCACTTGGGATTAAGATGATTTTGGTGCCACTAATTATGCTTGGTATTCTTTACCCATTTTTTGATTTTGATGCGACATGGATGAGGGTTACTTTTATAGAGATTGCAATGCCTCCCATGACGATGGCTACAGTTCTTGCTATAAGAGGAGGGCTCAATAAAGACTTGGCTATAAACACTTTGGGGCTTGGAATTCTTTTTTCTTTTATTGCAATACCTACATGGAATTTTATTTTAAGTTAAATAGGAGTAATATACTCTTTTAGAAATCGCGGCGGGTCAAAAACCTTAATTCAAACTTTTAAACAATTTATTTTTAACTTTCAATCATTATTGGAAAACAAAAAATGGACAACAAAAGGATGGAAAACAAATTTTTAGAGTTTAATATCTATTGCTTTAGTAATTGATATTAAAATTTTGTGTGAACAAAAGTCTCTGAAATGGAAAACAAAGAAATGGAAAACAAAAAATGGAAAACAACAACTCACAATACCTCTTTACTAGTGAAGTAGTAAGTGCAGGACACCCAGACAAGTGTGCAGATATAATTTCAGATAGCATAGTAGATGCTCTTTTAATAGCAGATAAAGATTCACGAGTAGCTAGCGAAGTTTTTGTTGCAGGCAAGCATGTAATCGTTGGTGGTGAAGTAGCTTCAAAAAATCACCCAGACTATGTAGATATCGTAAAACAAGCTCTCATTAAAATCGGCTATGATGGAAAATCAGCATTTACAAGAGAGCAGTGCCTATATCCAGAAGATGTAGATGTTCAAGTACTTTTAAATCAACAAAGTCCAGATATAAACCAAGGTGTTGATCAAACTAGTGGCGAGATTGGTGCAGGTGATCAGGGGATTATGTTTGGTTTCGCTTCAAGTGAGACAAAAGAACTTATGCCTGCAGCTATCATGTATGCTAGAATTTTGAGTGATAAAGTTTACGATTTTGCACTGAAAAATAAAGACAAACTAGGTGTTGATATCAAGACTCAAGTTACAGTTGATTATGGTTCAAAAGAGAACTTTGAAAACTGTAAACCTCAAAAAATACACACTATAGTTGTCTCAGCCCCTTCAACAGAGTCTATGCCTATAGAAGAGGTGAGAGAGCTTTTAAAATCTCTTATAGATGATGCAGGACTTCCAAGTGAGCTTTACAATCCTGAAGATTGTATCATTCACCTAAACCCAACAGGAAGATATGTAAATCATAGCTCTCTTCATGACTCAGGTCTTACAGGTCGTAAGCTTATAGTAGATAGTTTTGGCGGTTACTCACCAATTGGTGGCGGTGCTCAAAGCTCTAAAGACTACACAAAAGTGGACAGAAGTGGACTTTATGCAGGTCGTTGGATTGCAAAGCACATCGTAGGAAGTGGATTAGCAAAGAAGTGCTCAGTTCAACTCTCTTACGCAATCGGTGTTGCAAAACCAGTCTCTATTAGTGTAGATACTTTTGGAACATTTACAAGTGTAGATGACGATGCTCTTTCAAAGTTTGTATTAGAAACTTTTAGCCTAACTCCAAAATGGATAACAGATAAGTTTGGATTGGATAAGCCAAGTAAAGATACTTTTCTTTATGCAGATGTAGCAGCAAGAGGACAAGTAGGACAGTCAGATTATCCTTGGGAAAAACTTGACTCATTAGAACTTTTTGAGGCATTAAAATAGTCTTTAATGGTTTTAGTAAAGAGGGTATAGAGTTTTTAAAGCAACTCGAACAAAACAATACTAAATCTTGGTTTGAAAATAACCGAACTACTTGGGAGAAGCACATACTTCTCCCAAATCAAAACTTTGTCCAAGATATGGGAGAAACTCTTCAAATACTCGTTCCAACCATACACTTCAAACCAAAAGTAAGCGGCTCACTCTTTCGTATATATCGTGATGTAAGATTTAGCAAAGACAAAACTCCTATGAAAAGCAAGATAGGACTTCTTTTTTGGCAAGGACAAGCTCATCGTATGCAAAGTAGTAGTTTTTATATGCACTATGATAAAGATAGCTATTTTGTAGCAGCAGGTATAAGAGCCTTTAAGCCACCACTACTAAAAACATACAGAGCCTACATAAAACATAAAAAGCATAGAGAGTCTTTGCATCAAATCCTTGAAGATTTAAAGAAAAAAGGCTACAAATTACCAGAACCAAAGTACAAAAGAGTGCCACCAGAGTTTGAAAAAGATATTGAGCATAATTATCTTACAAAACAAGGTGCAATGTTTGCATATATAGAGTACAAAATTGACGATATATTTTTTACTGAAGGTATCATGGATAGACTATTTAAGGTTTACAAAGATATGTATGAACTGCAAAAATGGGTCTATAAAATGTCTAGTACATAAGTGGTCAGGCAAGAAGTTTATCATATTTTATAGTAATTTTCTAGGCTCTTAGAGTCCGCTTCAATTGTAAGTTTTGTTCTTGGATGGTTATATATTAAGGGTTTTAGAGGTGCCCTTAAGTTATGTATATGTATAAATCTATTTTCTTTCT
>JALSME010000107.1 GCA_026987955.1 Sulfurospirillum sp. | reverse complement strand
TTTCAGTACATGAAAGTCGCCATAATACTTGTCGACATTTTTCATGCTAATAATTGGGTCGTCCATTTAAACCTTTCTTCGCAATTGAAGAACAATTTTATCAGTTTTTTATAAAAGTAAGGTAAAATACTCTATATATGGAGATTTTTGTTAATTTTAAGGCTATTTAGTTACAACTTGGCACATTTCCACTATCACTTGCAAATGAACTTAAGAAGTGATAGATATTTTTTAATTTCTTTTTAGATTTAATATCTGGAGCAGTTGGACAAATCTGTTTAATAGTTTCATTTAATTTCCCACTTCTATAAGCATTTCTCCACTCTAGTTTTGTATGGTATCTTCCCATAACATCACCTTTAAAACCACATGATGCCTTTAGAAGTTTTATGTAGTATCTTTTTCCCTTAATAACACTTGCATCTACATTTGAACTAAGTGCAATATTTAAAACTATAATCGTAGCTACTAGCCAAGAAGTTTTTTTCATTTTTTCTGTCCTAAATTTGAAATATATTTAGCCAACTCCTGAATTTGTTGGTCACTCAAGTTTTTAACCTGTTTTGCCATAACATTTATAACGCCTCTTTTCCCAAATTTACTATTTTTAAAGAAATTCATGCTATCAATCAACTCTTCTACCTCTTGTCCTGCTATCTCATCACTTGTTCCAAAGGCAAGGTTTTTCCCATCTTTTCCATGGCATTTTGCACATTTTTTAAATATTTGTGATGCTTGCATCAACTCTGCATTAGATGCGACAAGAGTAGAGTTAAAACCAAGTAAAATGAGTAGAAACACAAGAAAAAAATATTTCATAAATATGCCTTAATTTATTATAAGTTAAATTAAATTTACCATATGGTTTTTAGAGGTGCCTATATTGAAAATTGAGCTCTTTATGATAGAATACTTTTTTCATTTAGATGTAAAGGGTTTTTTTGAAAGCAAAGATAAAAGAGCTTGGGGCAGATTTTTCACTTTTGTTGGTTGCAGTTTGCTGGGGAGGGACATTTTTTATTGTTCAAGATGCCATTAAAGATACACCAGTATATGTGTTTCTTTTTTGGAGGTTTCTAATAGCAGCTGGTTTTATGGCTCTTTTTTCGATTAGAGAGTTTAGAAAACTTGATAAAGAAACGCTAAAAGCGGGGTCTATATTGGGAGTTTTTATGTTCTTAGGCTTTGCATTTCAAACTTTTGGGCTTACATATACATACTCATCAACAGTTGCATTTATAACAGGACTAAATGTTGTTATAGTTCCACTTGCAGTCTATATGATTTTTAAGAAAAAAGCATCGTTGTATTCAGTTTTTGGTGCAATTTTCGCAGTTATAGGGCTCTATTTTTTAACCAACTCCCATAATGGCGGCTTCGGACTAGGTGAATTTTACACACTAATATGTGCAGCTATGTTTGCACTACAGATAGCATTTACAGATGCATATGCAAAAAAACATAGTGCATTTTTGCTTGTAACTATACAGTTTGTAGTTGTAACTTTTTTCTCTATGATAGGAGCTATTTTTATGGATGGAAGGATTATGCCTAACAGTTTTGATGGAGTGTTTTTAGAAGCACTTGTAATCACTGTTATATTTGCTACTGTATTTGCTTTTTTTACTCAAACAGTTATGCAAAAGTTTACAACACCGGCTAAAACAGCTATTATTTTTACTATGGAGCCAGTTAGTGCGGGGATTTTTGGTTACTATTTGGCAGGTGAGAACTTTGAGGCTATCCAACTTATAGGAGCTGGATTAATTCTCTTTGGAATGCTAAGTGCTGAGCTTGGGACATATTTTAGAAACAAAAGATTGAGCAATGCTTAGATATATACTCTTTTTTTTAACTCTTTTTCTGCTTGTTGGGTGCTCTCAAAAAGTTGATTATCAATCTTCTAAATCTTACTACATTGTTATTAAGAACTCATCCATAAAAGTCGCTGATACAGGTTTTATAAGAAGAGGAAATAACGAGATAAACTTGCAGATATTTGCAGCATCAACGCCTATACTGGATTTACATGTAAAACAAGATGTCTGTATAGGCTACACTTGTTTAAGTAAAATCTCTTTTAACAAGAGGTTTTTTGGGTTTAGCCACTATGAAAGTTTTGTAGACGAGCTTTTTAATCTACAGCCTATATACCATAAAACAAATCTTGTTAAAACACCAAATGGATTTGAGCAAAAAATAGAAACCAAAGACTATAGTATTATATATAGAGTAGATGGAGAAAATTTATACTTCAAAGATAAAAAAAATAGAATATTAATAAAACTAAAGGAATTAAAATGAAAATGATAGGAGCACATGTAAGTGCAAGTGGAGGGGTTTTTAATGCCCCAATCAATGCAAAAAAGATAGGTGCAAAGTCATTTGCTCTGTTTGTAAAAAACCAGAGACAGTGGAGTGCCAAACCTCTTGAAGAGAAGATAATCTCAAAGTTTAAAGAGGAGTTAGAAAAAGCGGAGATTTTACCAAAACATGTTCTCCCTCACGATAGCTACCTTATCAACTTGGGGCATCCAGACCCAGAAAAAAGAGAAAAATCGTTTAATGCATTTGTAGATGAGTTAGAGCGATGTAAACTTTTGGGACTAGACCGCCTAAACTTTCACCCAGGAAGCCACCTAAAAGAGATAAGCGAAGAGAACTGCTTGGAACTCATAAGCGAGTCTATGAACGAGGCACTTCGTCAGACAGAGGGAGTAAAGCTTGTCATAGAGAATACAGCAGGGCAAGGAAGCAACTTAGGTTACAAATTGGAACACTTAGGGTATTTGTGTGACAATTCAATAGATAAGGCTCGAACAGGCGTCTGTATCGACACTTGTCATCTTTTTGTTTCTGGTTATGACTTTCGGTCAGAAAAAACATATAATGAAACTTGGGATAAATTTGCTAAGATAATCGGATTCGAGCACCTTATGGGTATGCATTTGAATGATTCAAAGCCAGATCTTGGTAGCAAAAAAGATAGACACCACTCCATAGGAGAGGGAAAACTGGGACTTGAACCATTTAAGCTTATCATGAATGATGATAGGATAGATGATATACCAATGGTGCTAGAAACTATAGATGACACTATATGGGCTCAAGAGATTGAGCTACTTTATAGTTTTGTCAAAAATTAAAACCTCATAGGAGAAAATATGAAGAATTACGCAAAAGTTGCTGCACTACTTGGCTTAAGTGCGGCAACACTAAGTGCATCAGGTTTTAGAATTCCTGAGCAATCATTAAATAGTACAGCACTAAGTGCTGCTTATGTAGCAAATTCAAATGGTGCTGATGCGAGTTACTACAACCCTGCAAATATGGTATGGAATGATGATGTAAGTGAAATGGAAATAGCAATGACATATATAAATCTCACAAGTGTTGACTATGCAGATAATGCAGATAGCACACGCAATGGAGATTCGAAAGTTGAAAACTTTTATGTTCCTACTTTTCACTATGTATCACCTGCTATTGGAGATTGGAGATTTGGTCTCTCTTTAGTTGCTCCTGGAGGACTGTCAAAAAGATGGGATGAACCATTTGCTAAAACTTTTTCTGAAGAATTTTCTTTAACTATACTTGAATTAAACCCAACAGCAGCATATAAAGTAAATGATAAATTTTCAATTGGTTTTGGCTTAAGAGGAGTATATACAGATGGAATTGTAAAAAGTGATGGTGCAGCACCAGCCGATTTAAATGCTGATGGAACTATAGACTCATCAGTTAATGTAAAAAGAGATATGAGTGGAGACTCTATAGATTTTGGTTATAATTTGGCTTTAAGCTATAAGCCAATTGAAAATTTAACTCTTTCTACAACCTATCGTTCAAAAGTAGATTTAACTGTTGAGGGAAATGCAAAACTGTCAAATGTTGTTATAGCTTCTCCTTTTGCTCCGGCAGGAACAGTGCTAGGTGCTTACCAAGGAAGTGCTTCAGTTACAATTCCTCTACCTGCTTCTTTAAGTCTAGCAGTAGCATATAATTTTAGTAGAACAACCGTGGAATTTGTGTACGAAAGAACATATTGGTCAAGCTATAAAAATTTAGATTTTAATTATGATAGCGATTTAACAGGAGGAGCTTTAGCTACTTTTGATGAGGTAAAAGATAAAAGTTGGAAAGATGTTAACGCATATCGTATAGGTGTTACTCATCAACTTAATGATGATATAAAACTTATGGCAGGTTTTGCAATAGATAATAATCCAGCACCAGATTCAACTTTAGGTTTTGAACTACCAGATAGTGATGCAAAATTATATTCTGCAGGTATAGAATATAAACTAAATAGTGATATGAAAATAGGTCTAGCTTATCTTTATGATGATAAAGAGAGTAGAAGTGTTACTAATACAGGTGGAGTAAATGGAACATTTACAAACTCTTCTGCTCACCTAGTAACAGCCTCTTTTAAGTACAAATTCTAAGGAAAACTAATGATAGAATACAGATATCAAAATTTTTATGAAGCGATTGAGCATAATGCTAAAGTAAGTCCTAGTAGACCAGTTATTTTTATTGAAGATAGAAAGTTAACTAACCTTAATTTTAAAAAGAAGATTGATACTTTTGCTAGGTTTTTAGAGTTTAGTGGTGTCAAAAGTCGTGATAAAGTTGCTCTTATTGTGGGTAATTCAGAAGAGTTTATGATATCGTTATTTGCTATTAGTAAAATAGGGGCTATTGTAGTCCCTATTAATACCTTTTTAAAGTATGAAGAGTTTGAGTATATTGTAGGTGATTGTGAAGCAAAAATGCTAATTAGTTCTGCAAAATTTTCACAAGAGACTAAAAATCTTTTAGATAGCACTGCAGTAGAAAAAATTATTTGGGTAGAAGAGTACGATGGATTGGATGAGAACAATTATAGTTTTGCAGAGATTACAAACACAAATGAAGTACATGAACAACTTATGAATTCCCCTAAAATTGATGATTTGGCATGTATTGTTTATACATCAGGAACAACAGGTAAGCCAAAAGGAGCGATGCTTAGTTACCGTAATATACTCTCAAATACATTTAGTGGTCAAAAAGCATTTAAGATAGATGAAAAAGATAGATTCTTAGTATTTTTACCAATGTTTCACGCTTTTACACTCTCTATTATGGTGATTCTACCTGTTATTACAAACTCATCTGTCATAATTGTAAAATCAGTATTTCCATTTGCCAATGTTCTAAAGCAGGCACTTTTAAAACGAGCTACTATCTTTTTGGGAGTTCCTACTTTATATAGCTCGCTTATAAAAGCTAAGATACCTTGGTATTTTATGTGGTTTAACAAGATTAGGATTTTCATCTCAGGAAGTGCACCTCTTAGTGAATCTGTTCTCAATGGTTTTAGCGTAAAGTTTAAAAATGCAGTTCTTACAGAGGGATATGGTCTTAGCGAGTGTTCACCTGCAGTTGCTGTAAATCGCCTTGATAAGCAAAAGCCACTCTCTGTTGGACTTCCTCTTGATGGATATGAGATAAAAATAGTCAATGATGAGATGGTAGAAGTGCCTGTTGGCGAAGTTGGAGAGATTATCATCAAGGGAGATTGTGTTATGCAAGGCTACCTAAACAGACCAGATGCAACTGATGAGGTCAAAGTAAATGATTGGCTTTTAAGTGGAGATTTAGGAAAAGTTGATGAGGATGGATTTCTCTATATAGTAGATAGAAAAAAAGATCTGATTATATCAAAGGGTATCAATATTTACCCAAGAGAGATAGAGGAGATTATTGCTCTATATGATGGTGTAGATGCAGCTGCTGTAATTGGAGTAAAAAACGACCTTGCAGATGAAGAGGTAATGGCTTTTATACAACCAAAAGATGATGTAACTCTTGAAGAGATAAAAATAAAACAGTATCTTAAAAAACATCTTGCAAACTTTAAAGTCCCAAAACACATATATATGGTAGAAGAGTTACCAAAAAATGCAACAGGTAAAGTTCTCAAAAGAGTGCTAAAAGAGCAGGTAGTTAAAGGCGAATTTAATAAAGGGCATCTCTAAAGCTTAAAATAGAAGTTTAATCCTTCTTTTAACTATGGTCATCTATTTGTTATGTTAAAATACTACAATTTTATAATCTAGTTTTATATGTAAAGGTTTTTTATTGCATTATTTAGTCGATTTTTTAGAAGCAGAAGCTGTTGAAAATAGCATAATTTTTGAACATCTTAAATCTACGAAAGAAGAGGTAATACTTTTAAAAGAGATAACAAAAGAGTACATAAAAGGAAGCCAAGAAATTTTGGTTTTAGATATTCTTGTTAAGCTATATGGCGATAAAAATTATAATCATATTAAGCAACTATATTTAGTTAAAAATCTACTAGAACAGGGCTGGATAGCACTTGGAGCATTTGTAAATCTCAAAAACAGCGAAACACTTAATCTAGAACTTCTCAACTCATCTGTAACACTCAGTAGCTCTTTTTTAAAGCTTTTGGAAGATGGAAATCTTGATATGGAATTACCAGACATAAAGCCATATGAAGATCATCTTGAGTACTTAAAAGACCAATTTTTACGCATAGAGATGTATCAAAAACTAAAACAAAACAGCTCAAACATGGCAAAACTACAGCTTTTGGAAGCCAGAATACTTTCAAGAGTAGAGTGCAGTGAGATAGAGCTTGAAATAGAGAAGATTTTTTCTGATTTTGAATTAAATCAAAAAGAGCAAGTGATATTTCTAGCACTTCTAAAAGAGGAGTATGCTAGCGAGTTTGATTCTCTAAGGGATATGAATACTCTAGTAAGTCTTATCAGTGCAGATGATTATGAAAAAATTAAGAACAGAGCTCTTCTTGAAGAGGGTTCAAAACTCATCGAAGAAGAGATTATCGACTATGATGAGATGCTTAACGGATTTGGTGGAGTCTCGAGAAGCTTTTTTATTCATGAAGAATTGCTACAAAAAATTATGCATCCAAATAAAAATAAAAAAGCAAAAAAGATTAAACTTGACTTACTAATAAGAGAACAAGAACTTTTTGAATTAGTAGATCCAAAGACAACTCTTGATGATGTTGTCTTAACTCCTAAGACGAGAGAGCTTTTAGATAATCTTCTAAAGCAAGTTGATAAAAATGTTATGAAACTTCTAAGAGAGTGGGGAGTAAAAAATAGACGCGGTGGCATTGATGCCAAAATTATTTTTTATGGACCAGCAGGAACAGGAAAAACAATGACTGCTTACTCTTTAGCAAAATCTATGAAAAAGAGAGTTTTAAGTTTTGATTGCTCTAAAATACTCTCAAAATATGTAGGCGAGAGTGAACAAAATGTAAGAGCTATTTTTGATTCATTTAGAGAGCTTTCTCAAAAAACAAAGAGTGAACCAGTACTTCTTCTAAATGAGGCAGACCAGTTTCTCTCAGCTCGCTCAACTGAGGGTGGAAGTGGAGCTGATAAGATGCACAATCAGATGCAAAATATTTTTTTGGAGCAGATAGAGAAGTTTGATGGTGTACTAATAGCAACAACAAACCTTTTAGAAACAATAGATAGTGCATTTTCAAGAAGATTTGATTATAAAATTGAATTTTTAAAACCAACACAGAAGCAAAGGGTAGAGCTATGGCAGAAACTTCTCCCGGAGAGTGCTATATATGAAGAAGATTTTTCTATAGAAGAGCTTGCAAAGCACGATTTAAGTGGTGGTCAGATTAAACTTGTGCTTAAAAACTGTGCATTAAGAGTTGCAATTAAGGAAGAGCCTATATTTTGTATGGAAGACTTTATTAATGCTATTAAAAGAGAAAAATCAGGAGTATTTGGAGAGGAGAAATCCATGGGTTTTACATCAGTTTAAAAAAATAAAAATATTTTAATATGATTTAAGGTAAACTCTAATAGTTTGTTTTATTTGATATTAAAATTGTAAGGATTTTCCATGACACAAATGTCACATATGGATTTTGCTCATCCCTATTTTGGAGCATTTTTCCTCTTAGCGTTTGGTTTTATCGTATTTTACGGTATATCTGTTTTAGCAAGAATAGTC
>JALSME010000106.1 GCA_026987955.1 Sulfurospirillum sp. | reverse complement strand
CTTATAATTCTGTCACTGCACCATGATGCTAGATGTTCATCATGGGTGATAAGTAGGATTCCGACTCTATCTAAAAACTTTACTAGAAGTCTCATGACTTCTAGTTGAGTTACATTATCTAGTGCACTTGTAGGCTCATCTGCTAAAAGAAGTTTTGGTTTCATTAAAAGTGCCCTAAGGATTGAGCATCTTTGAAGTTGTCCACCACTAAGTTTATGTGGTTTTTGATCCAAAAAAGTAGTATCTAGCTCAAGTGCATTACAAATTTCTTCATATCCCTCTAAAGAGGCTACATCTTTTATCTGATTTTTTATAGTATAAGTTGGATGAAAAGAGCTGTATGGATCTTGAAAAACTTGTGCAATATTTCTACATGTAATAGCTCCACAAGTTGGTTTTAAGTTTTTTGTTATGAGTTCAAAAAGAGTGCTTTTGCCACTACCACTTGCTCCAAGGACAGTTACTACCTCTCCTACCTCTATATGTAGAGATAGATTTTCATATAGATTTTTTGAGTTTTTGTAACCAAATGTTAAGTCTTTGACATCTAGCACTCTATTTTCTGACATTGCCATTACCGTATATCTTAAATTTGTATGTTGTTAGCTCATTGATACCCATAGGACCTCTAGCATGTAGCTTATTTGTACTAATCCCAACCTCTGCACCAAATCCAAACTCTCCACCATCGGTGAATTGTGTACTTGCATTTAGGTATACACATGCTGAATCTATACAGTTTAGAAACTCTTCAGCTGTTGTGTAATTTTCTGTAATTATCGCATCTGAATGATGTGAACCATATGTTCCAATATGAGCTATAGCTTCATGAAAATTTTCAACTATTTTGATGCTCAATATATTGTCTAAATACTCAGTTTTATAGTCATCTTCGGTTGCTAGTTTTGTACCAATTATCTGTTTTGTAATTTCACATCCTAAAAGCTCTGTTTGATTTGAATTAAACTTTTCTTTTAACATAGGAAGTATTTTTGCAGATATATCTTTATGTATTAAAAGCGTTTCCATTGCTCCACAAATACCAACTCTTCTGCATTTGGCATTGATAGATACTCTTAGAGCAGTTTCGATGTCTGCATCCTTGTCTATGTAGGTGTGACACAAACCTTTGTCATGTTTTACAACTGGAACTGTTGAATTTTGACTTATATATTGAATAAGTCCAGCTCCTCCTCTTGGTATAATAAGATCAATGTATTTGTCCATCTTTATAAGTTTTGAGACACCCTCTCTAGTCTCATCAGGGACAAGTGATATCATATTTTTTGGAAGACTATTTTTTTCTAAGACATCTTGAAGAGTTTTTGCTATGATATGATTTGAAAAATGGGCTTCTTTGCCACCCTTTAAAACACAGACATTGCCACTTTTAAAGCATAGTGCAGCTGTGTCACTTGTTACATTTGGACGACTCTCATATATAACCGCAACAACACCAATAGGCACTGAAACTTTCTCAATGCGAAGTCCGCTTGGTACAACCCAACCATCTAATATACGACCTACTGACTCTTTTAGCATTGCAATATCTTCTATTGCTTTTGCCATATCTTCTAGTCTATGTTTATCTAAAAAAAGTCTATCAAGAAGAGCTTTTGTAAGATGGTTTTTTTCTCCATTTGCCATATCCTTAGCATTTTCATCTAATATAACATTACAATTATCTCTTAAAGAAGCTGCCATTTGTAATAAAACTATGTTTTTCTTACTAGATTTCAATGTAGAAAGTTTACTGCTAGAAGTTTTAAGTTCATTTAAGAAACTGTGCATATTTAAGCCTTTAATATTCAATATAAAATTAATTTTACTATTTTTTGCTATAATAAATGATTAAATCAAAATATGGAAGTAAAAATGCAACAAGTATACGATATGGTCATAATTGGTGGAGGTCCTGGAGGAATTGGTGCTGCTGTTGAGTCAAAAGTAATGGGTCTAGATAAAATTCTTATGATTGAAAAAGGAGATAATCACTCTCAGACAATTAGAAAATTTTATAAAGACAACAAAAGAGTTGATAAAGATTATAAAGGTCAGGTTATAGAACTCTCAGGAAATGTTGATTTTACAGACGGTACAAAAGAGAGTACACTAAACTACTTTGATGAGCTTTTAGATACTGGTAAGATAGATACTGCATTTAATTCTGAAGTTGAAAAGATCAAAAAAGATGGCGATATTTTTCAGATTATAACAACAACCGCAGGTTATGCATCAAAAAATGTCATAATTGCAATTGGAACTATGGGTAAGCCAAATAAGCCAAGCTATAAAATACCCCCATCAATTAAAGATAGAGTAAATTTTAACTTAGACAAGTGTTCAAGTGGAGAGAAACTTCTACTTGTAGGTGGTGGAAATTCAGCTGTCGAATATGCAATTGAGCTCTCAAAAACAAATACTGTTACTTTGAACTACAGAAGAGATAAGTTTACAAGACTTAATGAGATCAATGAAAAAATGATATATGAGTATAATGGACAAGAAAAATTAAGACTAAGAATGGGAGTTGATGTTACATCTTTAGAGAATGAAAATGGACTTGTAAAAGTTAATTTTACAGATGGATATTATACTATATATGATAGAGTAATATATGCCATTGGTGGAACTACACCTGTAGATTTTTTAAGAAATTGTGGTGTAACATTTGATGAAAATAATAAGCCTGAATTTGATGAAAACTTTGAAACAAAGACAAAAGGACTCTACCTTGCAGGTGATATTGCTGTTCAAAGTGGTGGATCTATCGCGATTGCACTAAATCATGCACACGATATAGTAACTCATATTCTAAAAACAAAAAATAAATAATATATGCAGAGAAACAATTCGTTTTTACTCTTTTTATCAATAGTATTAGGGCTACTTTTTATAGGTAGCCTACTGCTTTTTTATCTATTTGGTAACTTAGGTGGGATAAGTTTAAAAGAATTAAATGATGAATATGTTCTAAAAAAAGAGTTGACATTCGACTCTCTACCAGAAAATATACAAAAAAAGTATATTAATAAAAACAATATAAAATTAACTAAAATATATGAACAAGAAACAAATATATTTGATGATAATGGTAACCCCTTAACAGAAACTAGCAATATAATTGACTCACTAAATAATAAAATATCATTTTTAGAGAGAGAAAACATTTTGCTTGTCGCTGATAAAAATGAGTTAGCTAAAATGGTAGAGTATGAGAAGTCAAAAAATAGTACCAATCAAAAGAAACTTCTCTCTAACAACCTTGAAAAAATTAATGAAGCAGAGAAGCAGCATTATAAAAACATAAGTGAGCTTACACAAAAGATAAATGATCTTCATAGAGAAAATATTGAGTTATCACAAAAATTAAATCAAAAAAATAGTAGTTCAAAAGATATTGTTATTAGCTTAAAAAAAGAGCTTGATAAGGAGAAAAGGGAGTCTCTAAAAAGAGAAAAAGAGATAAATACAATGTATGAGTCAAAATTAAATTCAGTGAAAAATATAAATAACTCGTTAAATAATCAAATTTCTGAACTTAAAGATAGACTTAATTCAAAGAATACAGTCATGGTACAAGAGCTTAGTAAAAAAGATCAAGATATTCTTTCGCTAGAAAATAAAATACATGAAATGATGCTTGAAAAAAATAGACTTTTAAGTAAAAATTCACAAGATATTTTAAAAATTGAATCTGAAAATAGTAAAAAACTTCAAGAATTTAATGAAATTGTGAAAAATAGTAGTTTAGAAAAAGAGGCTATTAAGGAAAAATATAAAGAGATTATTAAAAAAATTGAAGATAAGTATAAAAAAATTGATATGGAACAGAAAAAAGAGATTGATGATCTTATAAAAAAATTGAATAAAGAAATAAAACTAAATAATTCTCTAGTAGAAGAGAGTAATAATATTAAAGAGACAAATAAAATAAATATTCAAAAAATTATAAAACAAAAAGCATTAGAAATAAATAGATCAAATGATGAAATTAAAAGATTAAAAAAAGAGCTTGAAAAATTAAAAATAAGTGAAAAAAGTGTTAAAACTAGTTTGACTGAAAAAATTAAAGAAACATCACAAAAAAATGACAAAATACTTCAACTACAAGACAAGATTAAAGAGCTTGAAAAGGGGGAAGAAGATACTAGAGTTAAAATAGATAGAGAGATTAAAAAGAGTGAAAAAAAGCATAACAGTAACTATGGTATTTTAAATCAAAAAATAGCGTCACTAGAGATGAAAATAAAATATAATAATATTGAAAATAGAGATTTAATAGCAAATTTAAGAGAAAAAAATAAAAAACTAGGGATTGAGCTTAATAAAACAATTTCAAATAATAAAAACTTAATTTCATCAAAAGATAGCATGATTGCTAGTGAAAAGAGCTACATAGAAAAAATTGCTATATTAAATGAAAAAATTTCATTAATAAAAAATGAATTAAAATTAAGAGATAAAGATAAAGAAAAGCTCGGAGAATATATAAGAAGAATCACAGCATTAAAAAAGAGTATTAAAGAGATTGAAACTAAAAACAGGACTTCTAAATCTGCATCTAAACTCGAGTTGTTAGGCAAAGTAGAGTGTGGAGATATGATTAGTGGAAACTTTAAAATCAGCTCTACATGTAAAGAAAAAGTAGATAAGTTTTTAAGCCAATATAGCAAATCAGATTACTTTGAAGTTATACCTATTATAGGAAGTGGTGGTTTTGCCTCACTTAATAAGGTGCAAAGAGATGGAACCTTAGGAATTAGTGATAGTGAGATAAAGAGATTGACAAGGCTTTCAAATATTGGATTAGGTCGAGATAGGGCAAAAGAGGGTGGATGGTTAATTCATGAAAAATTTGGTGATGATGTTAAGATAAGTTATACTGTATATAGCATAGAATCAAAAAGTAAAAGGGGATTTGTAATTCGTGTCTACAGATAACAAACTGTACCTATTTCAATATAAAGATGGATATAGATTTAATAGTGATTCTTTAATTCTTTATGATTTTATATCGAAATTCAATATTAAAGGAAAAGTTTTAGATATTGGAAGTGGATGTGGAATTTTAGGTCTACTTTTAAAGCGTAATTTTCCAGCAATTGATCTTACGCAAGTTGATGTTCAAACTTCTCATGTTTTTTTAAATAAAAAAAGTGCAGCTAAAAATCATCTTGAAACTGAAATTTTAGAACTTGATATTACAGAGGCAAATTTTGAAAAAAAGTTCGATATTGTTCTCTCAAATCCACCATTTTACAATGAGGGCAGTCAAAAGAGTAAAAATATTGCTTTAAAAATTAGTAGATATGCGAATACTCTTCCATTTGATGAGCTTTGTAAGTCAGTATCTTCACTAATAGCACCAAGGGGATCATTTATATTTTGTTATGATGCAAAGCAGATTGATATGCTCTTAGCTACACTTTTAAATTTTAAATTTAAAGTAAATGATATTCGTTTTGTTCATACTAAAAAAACTAAAGATGCATCTCTTGTTTTAATTCATGCTAAAAAAAGTTCAAAATCTTTATGTAAAATAGTTTCCCCACTTTTTATGGATAGCAGTGAAATGAATGAAATATACAATAAAACACAAACACAGAGTCAACTATGCCAACATTGTTAAAAAAAGATGGTTTTTCATTTGCATTTGATTCTAGTGCATGTGATGAGTGCGGCGGTAGGTGTTGTATTGGTGAGAGCGGTTATATTTGGGTAAAACCAAGTGAGATAGCAGAACTACAAAAAAAATTAAAATTGACTAAAGAGGAGTTTATAACAAACTATTTATCTAAAATTGGGTATCGTTATAGTCTTAAAGAGTTAGAATACGGTGATGGTTTTAGATGTATCTTTTTTGATACAGTTAAAAAGCAATGTAGTGTTTATGATCAAAGACCAACACAGTGCAGAACATTTCCTTTTTGGGATCATTTTAAAAACAATATAAGAGAGGTAGAAGAAGAGTGTCCAGGTATATACAAGCTTTCACAATCGTCATAGTTTTTTTCTTTGCAGGGTGCTCGACAACTCAGCCAAATAAGAATTTAGTTGGTAAAAAATCATTTGCAAATGAAGATTATATGATTTTAGCTGCACTAGAAGAGCAAAAAATCGGCAATCACAAGGCTGCTATGGAGATATATAAAGCACTTTATAATAAAAGTGGAAAAATAAATTATATGATTGAAGCAACTAAAATTTCGTTTTTATCTAAAGATTCTTCTCAAACAGAACAGTTGCTAGCACAGGCACTAAGTAAAAACCCTAAAAATAGTGAACTAAGACGAATAGAAATTGGTTTTTTGCTTCAAGAAAAAAGATATAAAGAGGCAGAAAAAAAGGTTTTAGAACTTTTAAAAGATGATAAAAATGCAAGAAATCTTCAAATTGCTGGTAGTATATATTTACAAAAAAAATCTTATAATCTTGCACTAAAATATTTTGAAAGTGCATATAGATTACAAAACGACGAAGCATCACTACTTCATATAGTTGATATTTTATATAATTATTTAAATAAAAAAGATGATGCAATTGCACTTTTGGAAACACATATTAGGTTAAATACTTGTGAATTAAACACTTGTTATAAACTTATTGAAATATATGGAAAAGAGAGAAATATAGATGGTGTAATTTCAACATATAAAAAGTTATATTACCGCTTTAAAAATGAAGAGTATGCTAAAAAAGTTATTGAATTACTTCTTTATATTAAGGATAAAAATGGTGCTATTAAGTTCTTAGAAAAAAGTGGATACAATCAGGAAATGTTACTTGATATATACACTTCATCACATGATTATACAGAGGCATATAAAGTAGCGGAGCGACTATATAAAAAGACTTCAGATTTAAACTATCTTGGTAGAATGGCAATATATGAGTATGAATCTCAAAAAAAGAGAATGAATAAAAAAATATTGAAATCAATCTCTAAAAAGTTTGAAAAAGTAATATCTAAGCTTCATGACCCTCTTTATTTTAACTATTATGGGTATCTGTTGATTGATCATGATATAGATGTTCAAAAAGGTATAGAGCTAGTTAAAGCGGCACTCTTAAAAGAACCGAAATCTCCATTTTATTTAGACTCAATTGCATGGGGTTATTATAAGTTAGGTAGATGTACTGAAGCTAAAGATATCATGGACAAACTCATAAAAGTGAGTAAGGAAAAAGAACTTATAGAGCATTCAAAGAAGATAAACAAGTGTGTTAAAAAAGGTAAAAAGTAGATGATTTTAGATGAGATAATAGAAAAAACTAAGTATGACTTAGAGCGAAGAAAAAAAGAGTTTACAATGGACTGGCTTGGACGGAGTCTTGCCTTTAATCCATTTCAGCCACGAGATATAAAGCCATATATAACTGCAACAAAAGAGAACCCATATAGAATTATAGCGGAAGTCAAAAAGGCAAGTCCAAGTAAAGGAATAATTCGAGAAGATTTTGACCCTCTAATGATAGCTCAAGAGTATGAAAAAGGTGGAGCAAGTGCAATCTCTGTACTAACTGAACCACATTATTTTAAAGGTAACATAGAGTACCTCTCTGGGATAAGAAGATATGTTTCCACTCCACTTCTGAGAAAAGACTTTATAGTTGATGAGTATCAGTTGGTTGAGGCTTTAGCATATGGAGCAGATTTTGTTCTACTTATTGCAAAAGCACTGAGCAAGAAAGAGTTAAAAAATCTACTAGAGTATACATGGAGACTTGGGATGGAAGCCCTTGTTGAGATACATGACAAAGAAGATTTAACAAAAGCCATCTTTGCTGGAGCAAATATTATTGGAGTTAACCATAGAAATCTTGATACATTTAAGATGGATATGGACCTAACAGAAAAACTTATGCCACTAATTCCAAATGGTAAAATTATTGTTGCTGAGAGTGGATTAAATGACAAAGAAACAATTGAACACTTAAGCAGTGTAGGGGCTGACGCCTTTTTGATTGGCGAGCATTTTATGAGAAAAGAAAATATTAGTGAATCCTTGAAAGAATTGGTAAGATTTAATGGATAGACTTTATGCTCCATGGAGAGATGAGTATGTCACTCAAGAACAAATTGGTTGCCCATTTTGTTATGCTGTTGAAAATCCTGAGAAGAAAGAGAACTTGCATGTACTTGGTTATTTTAAAAACTGTTTTTTAGTGATGAACAAGTACCCATATACTCCTGGTCATTTTATGGTAATACCAAACAAACATATTGATGCTATAGAATCACTCTCATCAGAAGTTTGGCTTGAGATGAGTGAATTGGTACAAAAATCTGTAAAGCTTTTAAAAGAAGATTTTGGTGCACATGGGGTCAATATCGGTATGAATCTAGGAGAGTGTGGTGGTGCAGGTATCGCAGAGCATGTTCACTATCATATTGTACCAAGATGGCAAAAAGATACAAACTTTATCACAGCAATTGCCAATACAAGAGTCTACTCAACAGATTTTGAAATGATTTATGTAAAACTTAAAAAACTTATAGAAGAAAAGTTCTAATATGCTTAAAGAGATAAGTGCAGATGAGTTATATGATGATAAATTTGATCTAATTATAGATGCTAGAAGCCCAAAAGAGTACAAAGAATCTCACATACCAACATCACATAACTTATATGCTTTAAATGATGAAGAACATCATGAAATAGGTGAGATGTATGTACAACAATCTAAACAAGATGCAAAGATTCTAGGTGCTAGTTATATATGTAACAATGTATCAAACCACTTAAAATGGCTTAATAAAAATGTAAAAATTGGATCAAAAATTGGTATATATTGTGCAAGAGGAGGGCTTAGATCAACTTCTATTGCAACAATTCTTTCACTTGCTGATTATAGAGTTTATAAAGTTAATAGAGGTTATAAAGAGTATAGGCAGTATGTATTAAATTATATCGAAAATTTTGAACATCAAAATTTTATTGCACTTGGTGGTAACACTGGATGTGGTAAGAGTGAGCTTATACAAAAACTTTCACCATCTATTGATTTAGAAGGGTTAGCAAATCATTTTGGTTCAACTTTTGGTCTTATGAATGGTAATCAGCCAAATCAAAAGGCATTTCAAAATAACCTAGTATTTAAACTACAAAATATTAACCCAAAATATTTTATATTTATTGAGGCTGAGAGTAAAAAGATAGGCTCAATTATACAGCCAGATTTATTATATAAGCGTATTCAAAGTGGTATAAGAGTAGAGATTACTGCACCAATACAACAAAGAGTAGAGCGAATTTTAAAAGATTACATAAATATTGATGATGAATATTTTTATAAATCTATGAACACAATTACCCCATACATAAAAAAAAGTGCAAAACTTGATGCAATTGAACACTATAAAAAAGGTAACTTAGATATTGTAGCTGAGATTCTTTTGGTGGATTACTACGATAAAGTATATAGAAAACCTAATAAAATTGACTATGTTATCTCTAATGAGGATGAAAATAGTGCTCTAGCTGAGCTTAAATCAATCGCAGAAAAATTTAATAGCATTGATATAGCTTAGAGTTGATGGTTTTTTATTTTTATAGGCTATATCATATGCAGTTCCATGATCTACTGATGTCCTCATAATTTCAGCATTCAAGCTTACATTTATACTCTCATCAAAGTAGAGTGATTTTAGAGGTATAAGTCCTTGGTCATGATACATGCAAACTATATGCTTGTATTTGTTAAACTTAGTAAATGCAGTATCAGGGACAAGTGGTCCAACAAATAGCTTTTTCTTAAGTTTTTTGTTTGCTTTTTTAATAGCTTTTGCTATCTTGAAATCTTCATCTCCAATTACTCCTCCATCTCCAGCATGTGGATTTAATCCTAAAACAGCAATATTTTTAGTATTTAATGAATTAGCAACCGTTAAAAGAAACTTTTTTAGTTTTTTAGTTTTGATAGTGTCACTAACATCTTTAAGTGGAATATGATGAGTATACAAAATAACAAATAACTTCTCACAACCAAGCATCATAATAGCTTTACTGCTAAGTGCATCAGTGTGACCAACATATGGTACATCAGCTTTTTGCCATGACTCTTTGTTGATTGGAAGTGTTACTATGCCTTTAACTTTGCCTTTTTTTGCAAGTCTTACTGCTGTTTGAAAACTTTCATATGAGAGTTTACCAGCTTCTTTTGTGCTAACTCCAGCTTTAATCTCAAATATATCTCCACACTCTTTACAAATAAAGTCATCTGGAACATCTAAACCAAGCATAGCAGCACCCCAAAAAAGCATAGTTTTGTTTATGCAGTAAATAGGCTCACAAAACTCTTTAATAGTTTCATGAGAGAGAAGGGCTATCTCAAGACCAATGCCATTGATATCGCCAATACTTATGGCTAGTTTTTGCATAACTCTATCATCTCTTTTACGGCACATTCAAAACCAGTAAACACACTACGAGCTATGATACTTTGTCCGATATTTAGCTCTATAATCTCAGGTATACTTGTAATCGCTTTTACATTTTGATAGTTAAGTCCATGGCCTGCTGCAACCTTTATACCAAGCTCATCAGCAAGCTTTGATGATTTAGATAACTCTTTTAGAGCATCATCTAGTTTTTTATGTAGAATATCACGAGGAAAATCTAACTCTTTTATGGAGTGATTTGTATTTTTAAGATTTGAAAAAAGCATGGCATATATGTTTGAATATAGTCCCGTATGTAGCTCTATCCAATCTGCATTTAAACTTTTTGCCATTTTAATTTGAAACATATTTGGATCTATAAATACAGAGAGTTCTATATTCTCTTTTTTTAATCTTTTACTAATATCATCTATTGTTTGAAAGTTTGTAATCAAATCAAGTCCACCCTCAGTTGTAACTTCTTCTCTTTTTTCAGGTACTAAAGTAATCCTATGAGGATTCATCTCTATGACTGTATCAATAATCTCACTATCAATAGCACATTCTAGGTTTATCGGGAGCTGTGCATTTTCGATGATACGAAGAGCATCCATATCATTTATATGACGCCTATCTTCTCTTAGATGTATAGTTATCTGATCTGCTCCTGCACGCTTAACCAAGCTTACTGCATCAAGTGGATCTGGATCATTTATCTTTCTTGCTTCTCTCAATACTGCAATATGGTCTATATTTACACCTAATAACATTTAAATCCTTTAGTTTATTTTCTCTATTTTATCAAAAAAACAGTTAGTTGCTTGTAAAATCTATAAATATTTTATGCGAGGATGTATTAATGAATTTTAAAATGAAGATTATTGGATCATACTTAGTTATTGTTGTAGTACTTGTGATTGCAAATATCATAACCTATAACAATCTACAAAATGTAAGTAAAAATGTTAAATCATTAAATAATGAGTTTTTTGAAAGTTCTACTTATCTTATGAAGTTAGAAACCAATATGTTTCAATCTAACATATCAATTTTACAAGCAACAAATAACACACAACAAAAAAATCTAAAGGTTTTACTAGAAAATGGTGTTTATAAAAATTTAAATCAAGTAAATGATAAATTTATGAAATTTGAAAAAATTATGAAAAAGTATATGCCACAACATAAGAATATGTTTGATAAATTCCATCAAAGATTTGAAATATGGAAAAAAGATACGGATTACTTAGCTAATATGGTAAAAAAAGTATCTCTTTTTCAAGCAACAAAATACTATTATGGAACATATTATAAAAATTATGAAGAATTGAGAAAATCTTTTAACAGTTTAGGAAACATGACTGAAAAGCTTACATATGAAAAATCTGTAAGTTCTATTGAATTGTTAGAAAAATCAAAAAGAAACTTTATAATTACTGCCCTTATAAGTATCGTATTATCTATTCTATTTTCTATTCTTTTAGGAAGAGCAGTTAAAAAATCTACTACTATTTTAAATGATAGATTTGAAAATCTTGCAGGTTCACAAGCAGATCTTTCAACAAGACTTGAGAGCAAAGGGTTAGAAAAAGAGTTTATAGATGTGACTAAAAACGCAAATAAATTTATAGAAAAAATACAAATTATCATAAATAATTCAAAAGAAGTGTCTAATAAAAACTCGACTATTGCAAATGAGCTTTCATCAACTACATTAAATGTAGAAAAAAATTCTGAGAAGCAAAGTTATTATGTAAATAGAACCGCTCAAAATGGCAAAGAGCTTAGTGAAGAGTTAAAATCATCTGTTGCTGGTGCAAAGCAGTCACAAGAAGAGTTGGCGATGACAAATAAGCAGATGAATGATATGACTAAAAAGGTTGATATTCTACAAAGTGCAATGCAAGAAACTATGGAAAGTGAGTTGTCTTTACAAGAAAAACTTACCAATGCATCAGAAAACGCAAATGAAGTTAAGAGTGTATTAGATGTAATACGAGATATCGCAGATCAAACAAATTTATTGGCATTAAATGCTGCTATTGAAGCTGCCCGTGCAGGAGAGCATGGTCGTGGTTTTGCAGTTGTTGCAGATGAAGTAAGGGCTTTAGCAGAGAGAACACAAAAATCACTTGGTGAGATTGATGCTACAACAAACTTAGTAGTTCAAAGTGTGATGGAAAGTACTGATGAGATTAATGCAAATGCAAAAAAAGTTGAAAAATTAACAACTATATCTGCTGAACTTCAAGAAACAATAAGTAGTGTTGTGGGTGTGCTAAATAGTGCTGTAAATGCTGCTGGTAAGTCAGTAGAAGACTATATCAAAACTTCAGATAAAGTAAGCTATATTGTTGATGAAATTGAAAAATCTAATGTATTAACAGAAGAAAATAGTCGTTTAATTCAAAAAGTTAATATTGCAACAAATGAACTTAATAGTATGAGTACAAAATTAAATAATGAATTAATGAAATTTAAGTCTTAAATAGGAGATATTATTATGAATGGAATTGTATTTTTAAATGGCGAGTATATGAATGCGGATGATGCAAAAGTATCTGTTTTTGATAGAGGTTATATGTTTGGAGATGGTGTTTATGAGGTCGTTCCTGTTGTGAACTACACTGTGCTAGATAGAGAGCCATTCTTAGAAAGATTTGGAAGAAGCTTGAGTGAATTGGAGCTTGATTGGCCAATGAGTGGGGATGATTTTTTAGTTATGATAGATGAAATTATTAAGAGAAATGACATTAAAGAGGGCGGTGTTTACATGCAAGTTACTAGGGGTATTGCTCCTCGTGATTTTTCTTATCCTAAAGATACTCCAACTACATGTACTGCTTTTGGATTTAAAAAAGATGTAATCAATAATCCATTAGCAAAAAGTGGTATTAAAGTTGTTACTGTTGAAGATATAAGATGGAAAAGAAGAGATGTAAAATCAATAGCTCTTTTAGGTCAATGCATCGCAAAAGAACAGGCCAAGAGAAAAGGTGCATATGAAGGCTGGATGGTAGAAGATGGATTTATAACAGAGGGAACATCTTCAACAGCATATATTGTAAAAAATGGTGTAATTTATACAAGACCTCTTTCAAATTCAATTTTACCAGGAATTAGAAGAAAGCTTTTAATCGATATTGCTAGTAAGCATAATATAAAAATAGAAGAAAGACCTTTTACACCAAATGAAGCATTAGATGCAGATGAAGCTTTTTTATCTAGTGCAACTACTTTTGTACTTCCAATCGTAGAGATAGATGGTAAAAAAATTGGTACTGGAAAACCTGGACCAGTTTTTCAAAAGATGAGAGAGATGTATATTGAGTCTGCACTAAATATTGCTGGAGTAACACTATAAATAGAATAGAAAATCCAAAAATTAGTGACTATATAAAGCTTTTAACTCTTGCTGCTATTTGGGGTAGTGCCTTTTTAGCTATTGAAGTTGCCATAAAAGATGTATCTCCTTTTATGGTTGCTTTTGGTCGCATTAGTTTAGCTGCCACATTTTTATTATTTATTGTATTTTATAATAAATATACATTTCCAAAGGATAAAGAGTCTTGGCTTATCTTGATTTTAGCAGGAATTTTAAATAATGCTATTCCTTTTTATCTTATAAGTTGGGGGCAGCAGTATATTAGCAGCTCTACTGCTTCTATTATGCTCTCATCTGGACCATTTATAGCACTTATTTTATCTCACTATACCACTAAAGATGAAAAACTAACACTCTTTAAGCTAATTGGTGTATTGCTTGGCTTTTTGGGTGTTTTTATCTTAATTGGAGGGGATTTTGTTGTAGGTGATATTGATGCTATATATGGACAACTAGCCGTTCTTTTAGCTACTATTGGTTATATATCATCTGGTATTCTTATACGAAAAGTACGCAATATAAATGTAGTTATATGTTCAACTTCTATGTTTTTAACAGCAACACTAGTTATGTTACCATTTGTCTCCATAGTTGAAATTATGAGTATTGATTTTAGAAGTGTTTCAGTAATGAGCATAATATATTTAGCCATAGTCCCTACAGCTATAGCTTCTTTAGTTAGAGTTAAACTTGTACAAAGAGTGGGTATACAATTTATGTCACAAGTTTCTTATCTGATACCTATTTTTGCTATTATTTGGGCATGGATATTCTTAGATGAATTACCAAATTCAAATGCAATAATAGCACTTTTTTTAATATTACTTGGATTGTATATAAGGTCATTAAAATCTAAGATTAATCTTTTTTAGATATAATTAAAAACTTTTTTAAGAGAAATATTTTTGTAGAGGAGAAGTCATGGAGTTAAACGGTTCCCAAATGGTTGTTGAAGCACTTGCGAAGGAGAATGTAAGTGTAGTCTTTGGCTATCCTGGTGGTGCAATAATGAATGTTTATGATGAAGTATATAAGCAAGACCATTTTCAACATATATTGGTAAAGCATGAACAAGCTGCGATACATGCAGCAGATGGATATGCAAGAAGTAGCGGTGAAGTTGGAGTTGCATTTGTTACAAGTGGACCTGGCTTTACCAATGCTGTAACAGGACTTGCTACAGCATATATGGACTCAATTCCTATGGTTGTGATAAGTGGACAAGTTCCAATCACAATGATAGGTACTGATGCATTTCAAGAGATTGATGCAGTTGGAATTTCAAGACCTTGTGTTAAGCATAACTACCTTGTAAAAGATGCAAAAGACCTACCTCGTGTACTAAAAGAAGCCTTTTATATTGCAAGAAGTGGAAGACCTGGACCTGTCCATGTCGATATACCAAAAGATGTTACAGCCCAAGTTGCAAAGTTTCACTACCCTGAAAACATAACAATGCAAACATACAAGCCAACATATAAAGGCAATGTTCGTCAGATAAAAAAAGCAGTAGATGCAATTGCAAATTCTAAAAGACCAGTTCTTTACATTGGTGGTGGTGCTATTAATTCAAATGCGGCAGAACAAGTAAGAGAGTTTGCTAAAATCACAGGAATTCCTGCAGTTGAAACACTAATGGCAAGAGGAGTTATGGGTGATGAAAACCCACTTCTTCTAGGAATGCTCGGAATGCATGGTTGCTATAGTGCGAATATGGCGATGAGTGAAGCTGACCTTATGATAGCTTTTGGACCTAGGTTTGATGACAGAGTTACAGGCAAACTAAGTGAATTTGCAAAGCATGCAAAGATTATTCATGTAGATATTGACCCAAGTAGTATTGGAAAAATTGTAGATATTGACTACCCTATTGTTGGAGATTTAAAAAATGTAGTGGAAGGTATGTTACCACTAGCAAAAGAGAAGATAAACCCAACAAAATACAAAAGCTGGAGGGATTTGTTAAATAGATACAATGAAATCCACCCTCTAAAGTACGATGATTCAGAAACTATTTTAAAGCCTCAATGGGTTATAGAAAGAGTTGGTGAACTTCTTGATGATAAAGCTTTTATAAGTACAGATGTTGGACAGCACCAGATGTGGACAGCACAATTTTATCCGTTTAGTTTTCCAAGACAGTTTGTAACAAGTGGTGGACTAGGAACTATGGGATTTGGACTTCCAGCAGCTATGGGAGTTAAAAAAGCAAATCCTGAAAAAATCTCTATCAACTTTACTGGAGATGGATCTATCTTGATGAATGTTCAGGAGCTTATGACAGCAGTTGAGTTTGATATGCCAGTTATCAACATAATCTTAAATAACAAATTTTTAGGTATGGTTAGACAGTGGCAAACATTTTTCTACGACAAAAGATACTCTTCAACAGATATAGAAGTTCAGCCAGATTTTGTCAAGCTAGTAGAGAGCTTTGGTGGTGTTGGATATAGAGTTACAACAAAAGACGAGTTTGACAAAGCTCTTCAAGATGCTATAGATAGTGATAAGGTTGCATTTATAGATGTGCAAGTAGATAGACTAGAAAATGTTCTACCAATGGTACCAGCAGGTGGAACTCTATACAATATGATGCTAGAGTACAAGGAGTAGATGATGGAAAATGTTAGAAGAGTACTTTCGGTTATCGTTATAAATGAAGAGGCTGTTTTGTCCCGTATATCTGGACTTTTTGCAGGTCGTGGTTACAATATAGACAGTCTAACAGTTGCGCCAGTACCAAATACAGAATTTTCTAGACTTACAATCGTTACAAGTGGAAATAAAAGAGTTTTAGAGCAGATTGTCAAACAACTACATAAGCTCATACCGACATATAAAGTTATAGAGTCAGAAGAGTTTGTTGAAAAAGAGATGGCACTTGTGAAAATACCACTCAATGAAGACTTTAATGGACTCGATGCTATGCTAAAAGCTTATAATGGAACAATAGCAAGTAGTGGTGAGAACTTTGTTGTTGTAATGGTTGCAGATGATGCAAAAAGAATTGACAACTTCTTAAAAGCAATAAAAAAGTATAATCCAACAGATATGGTTCGTGGCGGTTCAGTGGCATTGGATGTTTAATGAGATTGGCTAGTATATTAAAAGATTTAGATATAGCATATAGTGAGGATGATTTCGAAGTTTCATCTTTTGCGACTCTAAAAGATGCTAATAAATCTCAAATATCATTTTTTAATGATGAAAAGTTAGTTGATGATTTAAAAACTACAAATGCTGGAGTAGTAATACTTAAAGAGGAGCATATAGATATGTTACCCTCTACATGTAGAGCTATTTTAAGTAAAAATCCATATCTTGATATGGCAAGAATGAGTGGATACTTTGCAAAAGAGCCTTTTTTAAATGAGGGTTCATGTAGTATTAGTAAAAATGCAGTTGTTGATAGAAAAGCAGTTGTAGGTAATGGCAGTATAGTAAAAGATGGGGCATACATTATGGCTGGTGCTGTGATTGGTGCTAATGTAACAATTGGAAAGAATTCGAAAATATTTCCAAATGTTGTAATCTATGACAACACTATCATAGGTGATAATTGTTTCATCCAAGCAGGTGCTATCATCGGAAGTGATGGTTATGGATATGCACATACTGAACTTGGTGAGCATATAAAGATACATCACTCAGGCAATGTTGTACTTGAAGATGATGTTGAAATTGGAGCAAATACAACTGTTGATCGTGCAGTTTTTGGCACGACAAGAATAGGAAAGAATACCAAGATTGACAATTTGGTGCAAATTGGACACAACTGTGAACTTGGTGAATCCTGTATTATGGTTGCACAATCTGGACTTGCAGGCTCAACAACACTTGGACGCAATGTAGTTATGGGTGGTCAAAGTGCAGTTGGAGGGCATCTTCATGTAGGAGATTTTGCGCAACTTGCTGCAAGAAGTGGAGTTACAAAATCTATTGAAGGCGGAAAGATATATGGTGGTTTTCCACTAATGCTACAGAAGGATTGGTTGAAAACTCAACTTAGAATGATTAAATATTTTAAAAATAACAAAATTAAAGGATAAAAAATGAGCGGAAAAAATACAGTATTAAAGACATTTGCACTAGCAGATACAAAAAAAGGCATTATATCAGTTTCTCATCTTGAGGAACCATATGGTACAGGATCATTTCCTGTAGTAAGTATTGGTATTTCTCTAAAGGGAGACAGTAGCAGTCCAGATTGGAAAGCACATATACCATATGAAAATCTAGATGAACTTATTGAATCTTTACAAGCTGCTAAAGAGCAGTTTGGAGATAAGTAGGGATTTTGGAGGCTCTACATGTAGAGCCTCTAGAGTTTAAGTATACTCTTTTGCTATATACTCTTGAATAGATACAGCAACTTTTTTAGACAAGGCAACTGCTTCAACAACAGTTCTTGCTCCTGTTACTATATCTCCAGCACTAAATACACCAGGTCTTGAAGTCATACCTGAATCATCAAGGCTTATTAGACCATAATCATCTACATTGATGTTTGCATTTTTAACTAAAATGTCATTTGGACTTTGACTAATAGAAATAAATATTGAATCAGCCTGTTCAAATCCTGTGATATCTTTTTCATCTGTTTTTTTATAGATTAGTCCATCATCAACTATTTCTACTGGCTCTTTGTAAAAGTCAAATTTTACACCATCTATTTTAGCACACTCTATTTCATGTCTTTCTGCAGGCATATTTTCTTCGCCCTTTCTGTACATAACTGTAACATCTTTAGCACCATTTCTTGCAGCAGTTCTCGCGGCATCCATAGCAACATTACCTGCGCCAAGAATAATCACTTTTTTTCCAATATCATAAGAAGCCGGATCTTTTAAATAGTTTGTAGCATAGTGAACATGACCTAAACTTTCCCCTTTAATATTGAGTTTTTTGGGTATATTTACACCAATACCTACAAAAATTGCTTTAAATCCATCACGAAAAAGATCATCAATAGTGAGATGCTTACCAATCATAATGTTTCTTCTGATTTGAACACCAAGCTGTTTTAGTTTATCTATCAGTTTATCTAAAACTCTTTTATCAAGTCTAAAATCAGGAATACCATATCTTAAAACTCCACCAATTTTACTTTGCCCCTCATACATTGTTATCTTATACCCTTTTGATGCAAGGATAAATGCTAAAGCAATTCCAGCAGGACCACTTCCAACGATAGCAACATTATGCCCATTGTATTCTGGCTTCTCAAAGTCTTTTGAATTCATATAAAAATCAGAAATATAGTGCTCAATTGCACCAACACTTACAGCTGTTTTTTTCTTATTTAAAACACAATGTCCTTCACAATGTTTTTCATGAGGACAGACTAAAGAACAAATCACTGATAGTGGATTATTTTTAAATAACATTTCACCAGCTTCTGCAATTTGACCTGAAAGAAACATCCTTATCATTGTCTCTATTGGTGTTCCAACTGGACATCCTGTTTGACAAGATGGCTTTTTGCATCCTAAGCATGTATTTGCTAAGTCTATAGTGTATTTGTTCATTGTCACTCCTATTTTTTACTTAATTGTTGTAATCTTTTATAAAATCTTTAATCCTACCTATACCATCTGTGATACTCTTTTCATCAGTAGCAAAAGAGAATCTAAAGTAACCTTCAGTTCCAAATCCAATGCCAGGAACAGTAGCTACACCTTTATCAGCTAAAAGTTTTTTACAAAACTCAATAGAGTCATCTGTATATTTTTTTATATTAACATATAGATAGAATGCTCCACTAGGTTTTACAACACTCAGACCATCTATCTCTCCAAACATCTTAAGGGCTATGTTTCTTCTTTTTTCAAATGCTTTTCTCATCATCTCAATATCTTCATCAGCTTCACCTAAGAGAGCAGGAATTGCAGCTTTTTGAGTTATAGAGTTTATATTTGATGTACTTTGTGATTGTAGCTTTTTAATAACACTTGTAAGCTCCTTTATTGGAGTAGCAAGGTATCCAAATCTCCACCCTGTCATAGCAACTGATTTACTTAGCCCATTAATAGTTATAGTCCTTTGATACATATCTTCACTAATAGATGCTACAGAGGTAAACTTTAACCCATCATACATAATTTTTTCATACATCTCATCAGAAAAAACCAAGACATCAGTGCCTTCTAAAACTTCTGCTAAAGCTTCTAAATCCTCTTTTGTATATACAGAACCAGTTGGATTTGACGGAGTATTTAGTATAAACACTTTTGTTTTATCTGTAATTGCAGATTTAAGTTGCTCTGGTGTTACTTTAAACTCACTCTTATCTGTTGTCTCAATGTAGATAGGTGTACCACCACTGTATTTTACAACTTCAGGATATGTAACCCAATAAGGAGCTGGAATTATAACTTCATCACCCTCATCAATAAGTGCTTGAAAAAGATTAAACAACGAGTGTTTTGCACCAACATTTGTTACTATATCTCCTGTTTCGTATTCAAGTCCATTGTCTCTTTTTAGTTTTGTTTGAATTGCTTTTAGAACTTCTGGAGTACCTGGAACTGCTGTATATCCCGAATTTCCTTCATTTATAGCATCAATTGCAGCTTTTCTTATAACTTGTGGAGTACCAAAATCCGGTTCGCCTGCAGAAAAACTTAAAATATCTTTTCCACTATCTTTAAGTTCGCGAGCCAATGTTGTAATTGCTATTGTGATAGAATCTGAAAGTTCACCCATGCGTTTTGAGATCATAATTTTATCCTTTTATTTTTATTATATCTAATCTTTTAGAGTTTTTATATATAAGTCGTATATTTTTTCTAGCTCTATATCCTTTTCTAGAATATCTTTGTTGCATGTTTTTTGGTCACATGTTCCCATTGCTCTTTCTAAAATTTCTAATCTTTTAAATAGATACCCAAATAGCTCTTTATTGATATCTGGTATCTTGTTGTGAGCCATTTGACTTTTATCTCGTCCTTTTGTTATAACACGAGCTGGTATCCCTACTGCTGTAAGTTCATCTGGAACATCTTTTACAACAACAGAGTTGGAACCAATACGAGAATTACGACCTATAGTTATATCTCCAAGAACTTTTGCTCCCGCCCCAATAACGGCACCATTTAAAACAGTTGGATGCCTCTTGACACCTCTATCTAGTGTAACCCCACCAAGAGTTACACCTTGATATATAAGTACATCATCACCTACTATCGCTGTCTCACCAATTACAAGACCAAAAGCATGGTCAAAAAAGACTCTTCTACCAATAATAGCAGCAGGGTGAAGATCAATATTTGTAATAATTTGAGTAATACCCATAATCATTCTTGCAATTACTTTAAATTTTTTTTTGTACAGTTTATGTGCAAATCTATAATTAACAAGTGCCCATACACCAGGGTAATTGAAAAAAAGTTCAAATTTTGAATTTAATGCAGGATCTTTTTTTACTGGTTGCGAAAAGTCCTCTTTAATAAGTTGCCAAATTGATATGTGGCTCATCTATACTCCTCATTTTTTAAATAACCGTTATCATTTAAGAGTGATTTAATCTCATTTAAAATATACTCTTTTTCATTGTTTTTTAATAAATTTGAATGTTCAATTTTAATATTTAAGTTTTTACTTATCTCTTTAGTATCATAATCTAAATCCTCAAAGATATCACAGATGCTTTGGGCTTCAGTTAGATTTATTATATCATATCCATCTTTTGTAATTTGAATTGTAGCCTCTGTAGGATGAGTAAAAAGATTATGTTTCATACCAAGAACCTCTTGATATGCACCTACTAGAAAAAACCCTAAAAAGTAATCATCTTTGCTTAAATCAACATCATGTAAAAACAGAGGCTTTTGGGGATTAAATCCAATTTCTCCATCACTATCACAAGTGATATCCCAAATTGAAGCTGAACGAGTAGGTTTCTCATCTAGTTTATCAAGAGGCATAACTGGGAAATGCTGTTCTAAACCCCATAAGTCTGGAATGCTTTGAAAAATCGAAAAATTTACCAAATACCTCTCCTGAACTCTCTCCTGTATACTTAAAAGCTCTTTATAATGTTTATCTTTTAGTAAAATTACTGCTTTTTTTATGATAAGGTTTACCAAAACTTCAGTATTTGATCTATCTTGCAAATCAATATATCCTAAATCAAAAAGAGTAAGAAGTGACTCCATATGATCGATACTATCGTGCAAAAACTCTAAAGCATTTGCCTTGTTGATAGTTTCATACAAATCATAAAGTTCCTGAATAAGTGGAGGATTTGTTTTTTCTATAAGTTTTTCTTCCGTATATTCACCTGAAAACAATTCTAAGACTGGAGCTACCAAAACAGCGTGATGTGCAGCTATATATCTTCCAGATTCTATAAAAATATCAGGCTCATCAACACCTTTTTTTAATGCAATCTCTTTTAAAAGATATACAACATCATTTGTATATTCGCTGAGTGTATAGTTTCTAGCAACTCTGCTTTCATCTTGCGAGTATTCAACAGCTAAACCGCCACCAAGATTGATAGAATTTAGATTTTTTGCACCTAATTTTTTTAATTCAGCATATATATTTCCAGCCTCACGAAGTGCTTTTTTTACTGGAGGAATCTCCGTTATTTGTGAGCCAATATGAAAATGAATCATACTAAATTTATCTAATAAATTATTTTTCTCAAGTAGTTTTATCGCCTTAATTAGCTCAGTAGAAGTTAATCCAAACTTTGAATTAATACCACCACTTTTAGCCCAAATACCAATGCCAGAACTATGAAGCCTAACTCTAAGGCCAATATTTGGAATAGATCCGAATCTACTTTTTGAAGTTTCAATAATAGTTTTAAGCTCATTTAGCCCTTCAATAGTTAGAGTAATATCGTAACTCATTTCTGCAGCTATAAACCCCAAGGCTATCATCTCTTTATCTTTAAATCCATTAACTGTTATAGGTGCATTTGGATTATTATATGCCATTGCAAGAAGAAGTTCTGCTTTGCTACCTGCTTCTAAACCATAATTATATTTATTTCCTAATTTAACAATGTTTTTAACAAATTGAGGGTATTGATTTACTTTTAGAGGGAATAGTGCTTGAAACTTCCCTTTATATTTAAACTCATCTCTAGCTCTTTTAAATTGATTATATATTGACTCAATTTGCTTTTCAATAAGATGTGGAAATCTTAAAAGAAGAGGTCCTGTATGACCACTTTTTCTAATATCTTCAACTATATTTATAAGAGCAGGTTTGCTAAGAATATTTAATTTTACTTTACCATTTTCAAGGATATAATTTTGATTACCCCAAATATTAATCCCGTAATTCAACACTTATTTCTTCTTTCGTATCCAAATCTTTTACAACATATGTTTTTGTTTCTAACTCACTATCACCTATACAGATAAACTTCTTTGCATTTACTTTATCGGCAGCTTTCATATGGGCTTTTAGGCTTTTTGAAGAGTATTGGGTATGTACTACATTACTTTTTCTTAATTTAACTACTAGATGCATTACTTGTTTGATTGCTTCATCACTCATCGCACCTATATAATAACCAATTTTTTTATTTTCAGGCATTTTAACTAAATCAATAAGTCTCTCAATTCCCATAGCAAATCCTACTCCAGGAGTTGAGCGACCATCTAAATACTCCACAAGTTTGTCATATCTACCACCACCTGTTATGGCACTTTGTGCACCAATTTCATTGCTTATAAACTCAAATGCTGTTTTGTTATAGTAGTCTAGTCCACGAACAAGCTTTGTATTTACTTCGTACTCTAAACCAAAACTTTTAAGTATACTTTTTAGTTCATCAAAATCAGCTCTACATGTAGAGCATATATTACTTAAAAGCATTGGAGCACTTTCAAGAAGTTTATGACAGTTTTCGTTTTTACAATCCAAAACTCTAATTGGATTAGTGATTTTTCTTCTTAGGCAGTCCTCACAAAGGCCATCTATACTGTCTAAGAACTTAACCAAATTTTCTCTATATGTTGGCATGCAATCAGGACAACCAAGAGAGTTAATTTGAAGTGAATATTTTATGCTAAAAAATTCAAACATATCTCTTAGCATAAGAATTATCATAGCATCTTCTTTTACACTCTGAACACCAAAAGTCTCAACGCCAAATTGATGAAACTGCCTAAGTCTTCCTTTTTGTGGTCTTTCATATCTGAACATTGGTCCATGATAAAAAAATCTTTTAACTCCACCCGCTCTATCGTATTTTTGAGAAATAAATGCTCTAACAACACCTGCTGTCCCTTCTGGACGCATACAAACATCATTGTTGCCTTTATCTGTAAATTGATACATCTCCTTACCCACAATATCACTGCTCTCACCAACACTTCTTTTAAAGAGTGCCGTCTCTTCTAGAATTGGAGTTTCTATGTAGCTAAAACCGTAGTTTTTTGCTATGCGTGACGCATTTTCTATAAAATAGATATATTTTTCGCTAAACTCTCCAACAGTATCTTTCATACCTCTTAATGGATTAATCATATATGTATCCCTCTATTTGTTTATATATTTCTTCTATTGTATCATTTGAATCGACTTCTAAAAACTCGATATCAAGATCAACAGTTATCTTTTTCATTAAATCTTGTACTTTTAAAAGATATTTGATTCCTCTTTTTTCTATGGTATCTCTATCTTTATTACCTAATCTTGATGTAATAAGTCTATGATTCGTTTTAAAAAGAACAATTTTATCTGGCAAGTTTCCACTCAAAGCAAACTTATTTAGCTGCAATAAAAAATCATAGTCAAGCTCAGGGTGATTGACTAATGCATATGATATGCCTGATATTAGTCCTCTATCGCTTATAATATATCTACTATGTAAAAATGGTTTAACTACTTTATCATAGTGTTCAGCACGATCTGCTAAAAAAAGAAGGAGTTCCGTATTTGTACTTAGTTTTTCATTACTCTGAAGCAAAATTTCTCTAAATTTTTCTCCAACTTTAGTACCACCTGGCTCTTTAGTAGGAAGCACATCACTGTGCCTTTTTGTAAAAAGTTCTACTTGTGTACTTTTTCCACAAGTATCAATTCCTTCAAATACTATATACATGGTCTACTATCTCTTTTGGTATCAGATGTTTTACATTGCCCTTATGCCTAAGTATATCTCTTACAACTGTTGAGCTTATAAATGCACTTTCTAAGCTTGGCATAAGATAAATTGTATCAATTTCACTGTCAAGTGAAGCATTAGCATAGCCTATTTGTAGTTCATATTCAAAGTCACTAACTGCCCTAAGCCCTCTAACAATTGTTTTTGAACCAATATTTTTACAACAATCAACTAGAAGTCCATCAAAAGATATAACTTCAATATTTGATATTTTTTTAGTGGAAAGCTTAACCATTTCAACTCTTTTTAGTAAATCAAACATTGGTTTTTTGGTCTCTGAGGGTGCAATTCCAATAAAAACCTTATCAAAAATCGCAGACGCCCTTTTTATAATATCAACATGTCCATTTGTAATAGGGTCAAATGTACCAGGATATATGGCAACTTTTTTACACATTATTTTCTATCCTTCCCATCTCTTAAATAAATTGTGCTCAATTTTTAATAAATCAAACCACTTCCCAATAAAAAAATCTTCCATTTCGCTAAGTGTTTCAATATCTGCATAGTAGGCACTTACAGGAGGTGCTATAATTACACCAAGACGAGATAACTTCAACATATTTTCAAGTCCAATAGCAGAAAATGGCATCTCTCTAGGAGCTAAAAGAAGAGGGCGATTTTCTTTAATCATCACAGCAGCAGATCTTGTTAAAAGATTATCTGCAATTCCATAGCTTATTTTGGCTAGAGTATTCATACTGCATGGTATTACTACCATTGCATCACATTTGAAAGATCCTGATGCTGTTATGGCTCCAATATCTCTATCATCTAGTATTGTTTGATTTTGCTCTTTTTTTAAAACTACTTTTGAGTTTTCAGATGCAATAACAAATATCTCAATATGTTTAGGTAATTTTTCAATAAATTTTTGTGCCAAAGCAACTCCACTTGCACCGCTAATTCCAATTATAATTTTCATTCTAGTATTATCGCCTTATATTTTGAAATAAGTTTTGCATGAAAAATTTTACCTTTATTAGTTTTAATCTTAACTACTTCACCAATATCTCCATCTTGTAACACAGTTGCTTCAATTTCTAAAACAAGCATACCATCCCTAATGAAAGCTCGTATATGAGTACCTCTTAAAACATCTTTTTTGTACTTAAATTTATTCATAGTTAAAATAGAACCAGCACTAATATAGTTTTTACTCATAAGTTTTTTCGGCATATTACATGCAATGATTTTTGAAGGAAGCTTATCGATTTTTTGTTTAACTTTTTCATAGTCATTCTTAGAGATGATTTTATCGTTATAGAGTTTATGCTTTGCTTTAAAAACATCAATTGTTCCATCTATTTCAAATCTATAATGTAAAATTTTCTCTCTATCTTTTGTTTTAAATATAACTTTAAAAATTCCTTTTCTTTTTCTGAGTTGACTAGGCTTAAGATCTATCATCAAAAATTTGTACTCTTTAAAGTCACGAGGGAGAGGAGATGCAGGTTTTACTTTTGGAAGGTTAGCATCAAGGCATGGATATTTTGCTTCAAACTCTACTAAAACAGCTTCAGCTATAGTATCTGTTATATTTGCAGTTAATAAAGTTGTAATTGTTAATAAAAAAAATATGGAGCGGGAAACGAGGTTCGAACTCGCGACCCCGACCTTGGCAAGGTCGTGCTCTACCACTGAGCTATTCCCGCATGTTAAAAAGAATTGAGATTTTATCAAAAAAAGAGCTCCTTTGTCAAATATTTGTTAGAACATTGGTATTTTAACACATTTAGTAAATGTTATATCTTAAATACATCAATCTCTTCTTATTATTTAGAGGTACCCCATATTTAACCCATAATGCAAATTCAGGTTTGTTAAAAAATTATAACTTCTATAAGACTATCCTTTTGAATTACACTATCGTTATTTGATGTTACCAATATTGCATTACTTGAAACAATAGGAGTAATCATACCTGAGCCGTATCTATTGTTTTCAAATACTAAAAAATTTCCATCAACAAGAGACCCCAATGCAAGATTTACTCTGCCAGGTTTAACTTTAAACTCTTTTATATTTTTTGCTATTACTTTATTGTGATTTACCTTTGACATGCCCTGCAGTTGTCTTAAAGTTGGAATTAAAAATAAAAATGCATTTACATAAGCTGCAAGTGGATTGCCAGGCATTGAAGCAACTATTGTGTTTTGCATTGTACCCATCATAGTTGGACGACCAGGCTTTATATTGATACCATGAAAGGCAACTTTTAGTTCATTTGCTTTTAGTGCATCTTCAACAAAATCTGCTTCACCCATACTTATGCCGCCAGTTGTAACTATGGCATCATATTTTTTCATATTTTTAAAATACTCTATGCTCTCTTCAAGATTATCAGGAATTACTCCACAGTAGTCTGCACTAAAACCATGCTCATGAAGTAATGATACTAGAGCAGATGAGTTCACATTATATATTTCATCTTCATTAGCACTTTCCCATGGCTCTTTTAGCTCATCTCCTGTTGAAAAAATTGCAATGCTAAGTTTTTTATAAACACCAATACTACTAATACCTTGAGATGCCAACATAGCGATATGACTTGAGTCTATTTTGATGCCTTTTTCAAAAAGGATACTCCCTAGTTTTTGTTCTTCTCCTTGAAGTCTAAGGGCATTTCCTTTTTTAATACTATTGCCTACCTCTACATATGTATCATCATATTTTATTGTATTTTCAAATGGAACAATAGTATCAACATCTTTTGGTACTTTGGCCCCAGTCATAATTTTATAACACTCATCTTCTTTTAGACAAGCATCTATACTCATTCCAGCATATATAGTCTGATTTATTTTAAGTTTTTTGCCACTATCACTATGTTTAAAAGCAAATCCATCCATAGCAGAGTTATTAAAAGATGGAAGATTCTTTCGACAAATTATATCTTCTGCTAATACTCTACCAAGAGCATCAAAAAGTGCTACATACTCTTTTGGATTTTTATTAACTACTAACTCTCTCGACTTTTTTATTGCTTCATCAAAATCAACTATATTTAACATTACTCTTCTAACCTTTCTATTTTTGCTCCAAGTGATGAGAACTTACCTTCTAGGTTTTCATAACCACGATCAAGGTGATAAATTCTATGTATTTTTGTTGTCCCATTTGCCACAAAAGCAGCAAGAATAAGTGCTGAACTTGCTCTTAAGTCAGTCGCCATAACATCTGCGGAGTTTAATTTCATATTTCCTTCAACTGTTGCACTATGACCTTTTAACTTGATTATTGTGCCCATTCTACTAAGCTCACTCACATGCATAAATCTATTCTCAAACAATCTTTCATCGATAATACTTGTTCCATCTGCTTGAGTACATAGTGCCATAAACTGTGCTTGCATATCTGTTGGGAAGCCTGGATACTCTGTTGTTTCAATATCTACAGGCAATATTTTGTCTGTAGGAATAATCGTAATAGTATCTTCTGTACATTCAATACCAAAACCCATCTGAGCTAGCTTAAGTGTAATAGCCTCCATATGCTTAGGATTTACATCTGTTAATGTAATCTTTGAATTCGTAATTGCTCCAGCACATAAGTATGTTCCTGCTTCAATTCTATCTGGTATAACTCTAAAATTTTTCATATCAAGTAGCTTTCCATAGCTTCCTACAATTGTTAAATTTGCCGTACCTATACCATCAATTTTTACTCCAGCTTCTTGAAGAACTTCACAAAGTTGAACGACTTCTGGTTCTTTTGCAACATTTAAAAGTTTTGTTACACCATGAGCTAATGATGCAGCCATTATGATATTTTCACTTCCCGTAACAGTAACTTTATCAAATATAATGGTTGCACCTTTTAGACCATCTTTTGCAGTTGCAAGAACATATCCATCTTTTAATTCTATCTTAGCTCCCATTTGCTCTAGTGCTCTTAAATGCAAATCAATTGGACGCTGCCCAATAGCACAACCTCCAGGCATAGAAACCTCACAATGACCAAAGCGAGCAAGAAGAGGACCTAAAGTAAGTATAGAAGCTCTCATCTTTCTTACTATATCATAATTGGCACAAGCTGACTTTACTTTTGTTGTATCAATTTCAACACAACTATTTTCATAGATGTATGTTGAGCCTAGATTTTTAAGAAGTGTCAAAAGTGTCTTAACATCCGCAACTGCTGGGACATTTGTAATTGTAATTTTATTTTTTGAAAGAAGAGATGCTGCTAAAAGTGGTAAAACAGCATTTTTAGCCCCTGATATTCTTACAGAACCTTGTAGTTTTTGATTACCTTTTATTGATAAATAGTTCATTTATGTTATTTCCTTTTTTATTAGTAGTATTGTATCTAAAATATAGGTTAATTTTAGCTTATTTAGGTATTATTTTAAATGCGGTAGGAGGTATACTATAAACAAATTTGATAACTTAAACATAAGTCATTTTTATTTTTCAAATCTAAAATTAACTTATGTTAAAAAGATAGAAAAAAGTTTTGCTAGCTACTATGCATATGATTTATTGGAAGATAGTGACAATATCATCTTTTCTGATATTATTATTTTTGAAATTGATAAGCTTACAAAAGAGTATGTTAAGATTTTAAACAATATCATTAAGAAATGTTCTTCAAAAGAAGTTTTTATATTTTGTGAAGATGTAGAAAATAAATTTTTATTAAAATATGCACTTCATTTTTCACTCAATAAACTTCATCTACTTAGTGAAAGTGATGAGAACATTGAAAAACTACTAAAGAGTATATCAAAAAATATAGATATTAAAAATAGTGAAAAACTACAGATTGAGATTAGTAAAAAGATTAATTCATTTTTTGCACTTATGCTATTTCACAATGACAAACTAGTGTTTGTTAATGATAAAACCAAAAAACTTTTTGACTGTAATGATCTAAGCTCTATTGATAATATAATTAAAAACAGTGAAAAAATTTCTGACCTTCTAAATCAAGAAGAAAATGGTAAGATTGATTTTGTTATGAAAAATAGTTCTGGTGAGGACTGGAACTATGAGTTTTTTCTTGATATATTTGAAAATGGAGTAGATAAACTTATAACTATTGTAACACAAAATAAAGTTGAAAAAAATGAGTCTTTTTTAACTACCATAAACAGATTTATGTTTATAGAAAAACTAAAGGATAGATTAGTTCAAAATGATATAAACAATATACCAACTTCTATAGTATGTATAAATATATCAAATTATAATAAATTATTAAGCGTTAGTGGCAGCATTGCAGTTCATGATTTTGTTAAAAAATTTATAGAAAAATTATGCTTTTATAAAAATACTTGCCAAGACTTATCGCAATGGACACCTAGTTTTTTTGTATTTTTAGTAGAAGCAGAAAGCTTTAAACATACTAAAGAAGAACTAGACTCTATGCATCAAAAGCTTATTTATAGTGAGTTAGATGATAAAATTTCTCCTATCATCACATCATCAGCTTTGTGTATCAATAAGCTAGAAATCAATGATATAATATCATCTATAGACCAAATATCACAACATGAATTTAAAGCTAAAGACTTTAATAGTAGTGACTACTTTGAAATCAATCACTTTAGCGACTACCTTGAAGAAAATGAGCAGATTGAGCATTATTTGCAAAGTTGTATACCAAATAAAACACCTATAAAACTTTTAAATATTTATAAAGGATTATGTATAAACACAGCTTCTAGAGTAATTCAAATCAAAGAAAATAGCTATTTTTTACACTGCGAAAACCTTCAAGCATATTCAATGAAGTTTGATAATAAAACAGTAATACAATCAGCAGATCTGCCTAAAGACATTGAGGCAGATATCAAGTATGTCAATATTGAAAAAAAATATGCAATTTTAGAAAACCTGCATTATCTTGAATTTAGTGCAAACAATAGGCAACATACTAGAGTACAACTTAGTATTAGAACTCCTATTACATTTAAATACCTTAGATACTCATATCAAGGAGAAATTTTAGATATATCTACACAAGCTATTGCTATGAAGTTTAACCATTCTTTGAGTGATGAAATAGTATCAAAAGAGGTAGGGCTACAGTTTAAATTACCTGATGAATCTATGAATGATGGATTTGCGCTTATGGATATAACAGCTAAAGTTGTTAATATTGGTGATATAGATGCAACAAAAAGTAAAGTTATTGTTATGATAAATCTTGAATCACCATATGATTCATATCTTTTAAAGTATATGTATGAAAGACAAAAAGAGCTTATATTAGAATTAAAAAAAGCGATAAAAGTACATAAAAGGATAAACTAATCTATAAGTATCTAGAAGGAGAAGTTTTGATATATAAGTTTCAAATTAAAAAGGCTGAAAAAACATTATTAGATAAAAAAAATAATATGGAAAAAAAATAATATGGAACTACAATTCTCATATGAAGTTCTAGATGAACCTATAGATAAAATTAGCTACTTTGAAGAAGAAGGTAGTTTGCCTTTTAATACAGAGTCTAAAAAACAGATGAAAGTTATGATGAATGAAATTTGTGATAAACTAGCACTTAAAGATGAGTATCTAGTAAAAAAACTTGAGCAGATGCTGAAGTATGAACTACCTTTTTTCGCTACCAACAGAAGGCTAGTCAGAAACTGGATGATTGAAAATTTTATTTTTTAGCGGAGATAAATGTGAAAAAATTATATCTAATTCGTCATGCTAAGTCAGATTGGAGTGAAGAAGATAGAAGCGATTTTGAGAGAAGTTTAAACAAACGAGGAAAAAAAGACCTTCCTTTTATGGCTCAAAGACTTAAAAAGTTTGGAATCAAACCAGATTTGATACTATCAAGTCCAGCAAAAAGAGCAAAAAAAACCGTAAAAGTATTAGCAGAAACTATTGGGTATCCATGTGATAAGATATCTTATGAAGAGTCGCTATATGATAGCTCATATACAGCATATAGATATCTTTTAGACTCTCTCGATGAAAAGTTTAATTCAGTTTTTATAGTGGCTCACAACCCAACTCTTACAGAAGTAGGCGAAAGGCTTAGTGGAGCTATACTAACAAATATCCCAACATGTTCTATCGTTTGCATAGAGTTTGATGTTAAAAGTTTTAAAGATATAGAAGAAGAGAGTGGCAAAATTATATTTTTTGATTACCCAAAAAAACATGATATAACCTAAATATCATCAAGTGTACTAGCAGCGGCTTTTAATCTCTCTTTATCAAAATGTGTATAGATTCTTGAAGTATTGATATCGGCATGACCTAGTGCTTCTTGCACTAGAACTAAATCTCTATTTTTTTGATACAGTTTAGTGGCAAAAGTATGGCGAAGCATATGTGCACCATTTTTCTCTTTTCTTACTCCTGCTTTAAGTAGGATTTTGTCCATGATATAACTTACATATGACTGAGTAAGGGCTTTACCTGTACGACTTTGAAAAAGAAGAGGGGAGTTTATATCTCTAAACTCAAGCCACTCATGCAGATCTTTTTTGATATAGTGTTGTTTTATCATAGCAACTCTTGGCTTATTTCCTTTTCCTCGTATCTGAAAAATATAGAATCCATCTTCTGCAACCATATCCTTTACATGTAGACCTAAAGCTTCACTAACACGCATACCACTATAAAGTATGGTCTTTATAAGAAGCCTATTTTTGGCTTGTGCATACTCCTTAAACTCTGTTGTGTCTATAGCTTTTAAAAAACGCTTTAGCTCTTTATCTTGCATGTGTGACGGAAGTTTATTGGCATGAGTTGTTTTAAGTCCACCCCAGTTTTTCAACTCAATCCTAAACTGATGAGCATTCCCAGTATTATCTTCATTTTGCTTGTCGATAAAACCAAAAAAAGCAACAACAGCCATACGATAGTTCTTTTTGGTAGCATCACTAAGTGAGCCAGTTTGAGAAGCTAAAAACTCACTCAAAACCTCTTCATCAAGCTCTTTTAGGCTATCAAATGAAAAATTTATAATATACATGTAGAACTTATATAGAGGATTTATGTAGGTATTTATGCCAATGAGCCCTATGTTTCTTGCATCTTTACATAGCTGCTTAAGCTCATCTATACTGCTTGTACCTTGGTTTAATCTTCCTATTATGATGGAAAGTTTTTCATTGTTATTAACATACCTATTAGATAATGAAGTAAGTTTTGATTTGACAAATCTATCCAGCCAAAAGAGCAGATTATCATTAAAAGTTTTTTTGTGGTTTATTGAGTATCTCATAAAGTATTATAACATACTTGATTACAATCAATGAAAACACTTATCAATAAGACTAAAATTCTCTTATTCAATAAATGGAGAAGAGAATGGAAAAGATAGAAGTAACTGGTTCAACAGTAGATTTTTTTAAGTTTTTAGATGGAGATACAACAGTATTTACATTTGATACATCGGCTTGTCAGCCACCAGAGCCTATGGTAAACGGCATGTGTGGGTTACAACTTTTAACACAAGATAACCAACGACTAGAAATGATAAATCACAAAGCACCGATGGGTCTTTTCCCTAAAGTGGAGGCTGATTTTGATTATGAGGTAATTGAGCTTGATGAAAATGGTAAAGTAAAAGTGGTTTTTACTAGAAAAGAAGATGCAAAAAATAGCACAGACTTCACACAAACAAGTTGTAGTGGATAAAAATGGTAAGTATAACTAGAGATTTTGCACCGCCTTTTAAACTTATAGCTCCCTATTTTATAATAGGGACTATATTTTATATGATAAGCAATATTGCACTATTTGGGATAGATATCAATGACATAAGCACTCATGCCAATATGTCTATCGTTAGCTGGGCTCATCTTTTTTTGCTCGGCTTTGTTATGATGGTTATATTTGGTGCTATGGCTCAACTCATACCTGTAGTTCTTGAAAAAGGGCATTTTAGTGTAGATTTGTACTACTTGATTTACCCTATTTTGAGTATTGGTGTACTTATGATGGTATATGGTTTTATATACTCTTATGTGGTTCTCTCATTTGGAGGTGGTTTAGTTCTAGTTGCTATGCTTATTTTTGTTTTTGAAACATTTTTAACCTTAAAAAGTGTTGCAAAATTTGATATAGTAGCTATAAGTGTAGTTCTTTCTAACATATTTTTGAGTATTGGTGTTGTAGTAGGACTCATCATGGCACTAACTTTTGCTGGGTTTATCAGCACAGATGTTACAGCTCTTTTAAAAGCACATCTATACCTTCTTATTGGAGGTTATGTTCTTATTACAATCATGTCATTTTCATATATACTTATACCTATGTTTGGACTATCACATGGTTTTTCAAAAAGACCTCTACATGTAGCAGTTGGTATGCAAAGTTTTGCAGTTGTTTTAGTGTTTATATCATCACTTTTAGATATAGAAATACTCGTAAAAGTAGGATACTTTTTTAGCTTTTTATCAGTTTTAATCTACTTTTACTTAGTCTACACAATAGATAAAACAAGAGCAAGAAAACAAAATGATATGTACATCATCTCTCTGTTTTTAGCATTTGTATTTTTTGCTATAGCAGTTGTATTTGGAGCATTGTATATATTTGTAGGTGATGAGAGATATGCTCTTCTTTCAGGATGGCTTTTGTTTGTTGGTTTTATTGGATTCATGATATCTGGACATCTTTATAAAATAGTTCCTTTTTTAGTATGGTATGAAAGATTTTCACCACTCGTAGGAAAACAAAAAGTACCGATGCTAGGAGATATGGTTCCAGAAAAGAGTGCAAACTTTCAGATCTATCTTACAACAGTTGGTATAGTTTTGTACTCATTTGCAATCTTTTTTCAAAGCAACACTTTACAGATGGTGGCGGCTTCATTTTTAAGCATTGGAAGCCTGTTTTTATTTAAAAACTTAATGTTTATGATACGATTTAGATAAAGGATAATCATGTATACAAAAGAAGAAATTTTCGAAGCAGTTAGCACAGTAATAGACCCTGAAGTTGGGTTTAACCTAGTAGCACTTGGACTCATATACGATGCCGTTTGTGACGAAGAGGGCAATGTAACAGTTACTATGACTCTCTCAACCAAAGCATGCCCACTTCATCAGATGATAATTCAATGGGTAGAAGAAGCTGTCCTAAGAGAACTACCAGATGCAAAAAATGCAGAAGCTATAGTAGTATGGGAGCCAGAGTGGAACATAAGTATGGCTAGCGATGAAGTAAAAGAGAAGCTTGGTGGCTCTTTATAACTGACCTTAAGCACCATCTATATTTTTAGATAAAAGCAGAAGATGTCAAATGCAAGGCAAGTTTGCGAGAGCCTAGCAATAGCTAAGGTGAGCAAACTTAACGAAGCAGTTGATATCTTATGCTTTTACCCAAAGGGTGGCTTATCTTTGCCTTTATTGCTTCGTTAAAGTCTTTCATCTTAGCTAAGGCTAGGATTTCAAGACTTTGCCTCGCACTAAAAGCAAAGATAAACCATCTAAAAGTATAGATGGTGTGTAAGGTCAGTTATTAACCTATTTACATAAAATTTAACACATAATACTACATACAACTAGAGGCACTAAAAAGAGGAAGATAGACATGCCTTCCTCTTTTATATCATTATTACGCTATAATCCCCTTCCAAATTAACTAATAAAGAAGAACATTAATGTCATTTACAAAACTAGGGCTATCAAAGCCTCTTCTTCGTGCAATCGAAGATCAAGGCTACACAAAGCCAACACCAGTTCAATCAAAAGCAATCCCTATAATACTTTCAAAAAAAGATGTTTTAGCAGGAGCACAAACAGGAACAGGAAAAACTGCTGGTTTTACACTACCCTTGCTAGAAAGACTAGGCGAACATGCCCAATCAAAAGGAAAAAGTCCTGTAAGAGCACTCATATTGACTCCAACAAGAGAGTTAGCAACACAAGTACATGAAAGTGTAAAAGAGTATGGTAAGTACCTACCATACAAATCAACAGTAGTCTTTGGTGGAGTTGGTATCAACCCTCAGATAGGAAACTTTAGAAGAGGGGTAGATATAGTCGTAGCAACTCCAGGAAGGCTTCTAGACCATATAGGAAGAAAAACCGTAGATCTATCAAAAGTAGAATTTTTAGTTCTAGATGAGGCTGATCGTATGCTTGATATGGGTTTTATTCATGATATCAAAAAAGTTTTAGCACTTCTTCCTAAGAAGAGACAAAACCTACTGTTTTCGGCAACTTTTTCAGATGATATTAAAAGACTTGCGGATAGTCTACTAAACTCACCAACACTTATAGAAGTTGCAAAAAGAAACACAGCTTCAGAACTTGTAGAACAGTTAGTTCACCCAGTAGACAAAGCAAAGAAGAGGGCACTCCTCTCGCACTTGATTAAAAAAGGAGACTGGAAACAAGTTTTGGTTTTTACAAGAACAAAACATGGAGCAAACAAGCTAAGCGGTCAACTAGAAAAAGATGGCATAAGCTCAGCTGCAATCCACGGAAACAAAAGCCAAGGAGCAAGAACAAAAGCTTTGGCAAATTTTAAAGCTGGAAGTATTAGAGTTTTAGTTGCAACAGATATTGCTGCAAGAGGAATTGACATAGATCAGCTTCCTCATGTTGTAAACTTTGAGTTACCAAACATAAGCGAAGACTATGTACACCGCATAGGAAGAACAGGACGAGCAGGAAGCGAAGGTGAAGCAGTATCTTTAGTGTGTGTGGACGAACTCCAGTTTTTAAAAGATATAGAAAAACTTATAAAAAGAAAAATCCCACAAGAAAGAGTTGAAGGTTTTGAGCCAGATCCAACCATAAAACCAGAACCAGTAAAGAAAAAAAGCAACTCAAGAAACAGGAACAGACCAAGAAC
>JALSME010000105.1 GCA_026987955.1 Sulfurospirillum sp. | reverse complement strand
ACTAAGAATCTATTACGATACACCGTACTTTTTAAAGCACACATTTATATAGGGTTTTATAAGTTTTTATTTCTTAAACAACTGTATAAAAATGCTCCATTTTGCAGCATTATTTGGCACAAATATGGCACACTTTATGATGTTAATATATATTTAATAGCTTTTTAAGTAAAATAAGCTCAATAAAATATATTGAGGAAAATAATGCATAATGATAATACGATAGTTGAATGTGTTTTTGATATACAGTTTGAATCTGTTAGTGTAGCAGAAAGTTATATCGCTACAATAGCAAAAGTTGATGGATTTGAGCAAATCACTAAATTACCGTTACATCAAGTACCTGATTCAATAAGAAAAAATGACCCAAACTTAAAAATGCAACCATTATATGAAATAACATCAACAAGCAATAGTGATTACAAAGTAATGCTTGGGGATAATGTAATTGGTATAGCAATCAAAAGTTCTTATACAAGCTGGACAACTTCATTTTTCCCTCAATTAAAAAAATTATTTACTGAAATTTTCAACACAAAAAAAATTAATAATATTAATCGAATGGGGTTGAGATATGTAGATTTTTTAGAAAATGAAAATATTTTTGAAACAGGAAAGATTAAAGTAAATATTAATGATAGCGGTACTAAAAAAATGTTTTTAAGAGTAGAAGATTCATTAAACGGGGTTATGTACAATAAAGTTATAACCAATAATGTTAAATATCAAAATTTGGGCAATGATGGTTCTATTATTGATATAGTAACTTCTATTGAAAACTATAGTATAGAAAATGATAATTATAATGATATCTTTAAGAAAATTGATGAACTACATATAATTAATAAAAATAAATTCAAAGAAGTAATTAGTGATGAGGAGATTGAAAAATATGGAATATAATAAGATTTTAAACTCACTAGCAATAATTGCATCTCTTAGTTCACCATCGATAGCTAATGATACGCATCAAAATATAGAGCTTTCATATAAAGCTTCATATGATAAATATAATGATTATGCAACACATAAGCAATCAACATTTGATGACTCTACATTAAAAAATGACGTGGAAATGATTAAACTGTTAGAAATTACAAATATGCTAACAGTTATAGAGAAAAAATACAATACCAAAATAGTTAATACATGGATACCTGCGGAAGGTAATTTAGATAAATTGTGTTTATTTGTTTCTTTAGAAAACCAAAATGATTTAAAATTAAAATATGATGACTTGGAATTAGACCTTTTCTTAACTTTAAAAGATACTATAAAGCAAAGTCAATTTTTTAATATGATTGCTATAATGTAATGAGATATGAATCAAAAACATCTAGATTTAGCAAATAATTTTAATTCATTTGCATATGAATTAGTATCAAAAGAAACCATTGCAAAAACAAATTTACAATCCTTAGAAAATGATGTTCTCTATAGAAGAATAATATTTAATAAATATTATTATGCCTTATATCATAAATACTTGGCTTATGACAATGATTTAAGTTCAAAAACTGGTAGTAGTAAGCATGATGCAATTAAAAGAAAAATTGAATCGTGTAGAGACATAAAGCTATCTCAAGTTTTTATTAAATTATTGAATCTACGTGTTTGGGCTGACTATCATATAGATGAGGATCCTATGGCACTTTCTATTGGACTGCAAGAATTAAATACTGATGTTTGGAATGTTATTAAACGCTCAAATATTAGATGTTAATATTAAAAAAATGGCACATATCTGGCACAAGCAACTGTCTTTAAACTGGAAAAGCCTTAAAATAGGGGTTAAATATGCATTTGAGAGTGTATTACGATGATACAGATGCGGGTGGCATTGTTTATCATGCAAACTACTTGAAGTTCTGCGAGAGAGCTAGGAGTGAGCTTTTTTTTGAAAGAGGTAAGTCTCCAGCTATGAACGGTGGACATTTTGTTGTAAAAAAGCTTGAAGCTGACTATAAAAAACCTGCTAAACTTGGTGATTTGGTTGAAGTAAAACATGAGATAATAAGCTTTAGAAATACATCTTTAACACTAAAACAGAACATATGGTTAGATGATGTTAAAATATTTGAGATGATTTCTGTTTTAGTTTTCGTCAAAGATGGAAAACCGTCAAAAGTAGACGACGAAACAAAAGAGTTTTTTAAAAGTATCTTTTAAAAAATCTCTTTTTCAAATTTATATCTTTTTGGTCTCATTATAGAGATATTGTAATTTACTTGTTGATCAACTATATCTTCATCAAAGTTCTTTATAGAAGTTGGTACAAAGTATTGAGTATAAAAATAGTCAATTCCAACAGAGGTAGAGTAATTGACCCAATCATATACGATATCATGACCAAAAAGTGAGTTTAACTCCTTCATACCAACTAAGCTTTTTCCAATGGAGTTTGCAATATAAAGGTTTTTTCTATCCTCATACTGGGTTAGAGTCAGAAGCATTGGGTTGTAGTTAATTTGTGTTGAAAGTAGTGCATATGGTTCTATTTTATAAACTCTTAACTGTGAAGAGATTAAACTTGTTTTTACTAGTGGAGTATTCATAAAAATTGAACTTTTATTTAATTTTTTATTGTTTTTAAACATACGCTTAAAACTTATTTTGGAGCTATTTATGCTTTTACTATATATAATTTTATCGCTCTTATCTATGAGCATACGACTCAAAGATTTACTCAGCTCACTTCCATCTGAAAAGTATGCAATCTTGTCATTAGAGTACTTTAAAAGCTCGTTAATCTGACTTTCGTAATCAATACCACCAAAAACAATATTTGTACCACTGTTTATAAATATATTTTTATTTACTGTAGGAATATAAAAAAACAAATCATCACTATTTTCAACTATAATTTTAGCACCTTTTTGTGTAACAGGAGCTATTACATACCTGAAGTTTTCTTTTTTAATATTCTCAAGCTCTCTCAATATAGATTCTTCATCTTCATTATTTGAATTAAAAACTCTTACTTCAAAGCTATTTTGTTTAGAAATCAAGTAAGCTAACACAGAGTTAACAGTAGTTGCTGCATATCTTCTAATGCTCTTTTGAGGAACAAGCATCGCAACTCTAATAGAGAATTTTTCATCTTCAAAAACTCTAAAAATTCTTTGATAATAGGAAAATTGACTTTGCATTGGTGCTAATTCTGCCATAGAGCTATTATAATTACTTATAAATGAAAAAATCTTTCCCTCATTTAAAAAGTTATTCATACAATCAACATCACATGACAAGGTATTGATATTGATAAAAACACCTTTTGTGGGAGGTATATGCGACATCTTATCACTTTTTGCAAACACTACTAAAATAGCAATAAATAAAACTAAAATAACTCTCATAATAGACTTTTAACCTTTAACATATCTTGTAAAACCTCTTTTTTTGATGATGGATTTCTTAACAGAAAATATGGGCATAGCGTTGGAATCAGCTTTGCGGTACCAAAAGAGATAACTTCTCCTCTTACACTAGCAATCGGAGTATCATACTCCTCACTTAAATGATGAAAACTAGTTGATCCTAGCGTTACAATAATTTCTGGATTTACTAACTCAATTTCTTGTAGCAAATATGGCTTACAAGTACTAACCTCTTCTATAGTTGGAACTCTATTTTCAGGAGTTCTACACTTTAAAATATTTGTGATATACACATCTTCTCTTTTAAGTCCCAAAACTTTTTCTATGATATTTGTTACAATATCACCAGCAAGTCCAACAAAGATATTGCCACTCTCATCTTCACTCGTTTTTGGAGCCTCACCTATAAACATAACTTTTGCTCTTTTGTTTCCCTCACCAAATACTACATTTTTTCTTACTTTACTTAGATTGCACAAATAACAACCCTTTACAGAGTTCTCTAAAGAATCAAAATCTTTTGGTAGCATAGGACTAATACTACCCACTGGTTTGTACTCTTTAAAATACTCAAAGCCCATAGCTCTTTGTTGATATAATAGTTTTAATAATCTTGTTTTTTCTATTTGTGTCATGAAAGTGATAATACCTAAAGAGGTGTTAAAAAGAGATAAATCTCAAAGAAGAAAAGCCCCATGAACGGGGCTTATAAATGTCTATATGTTATTGTTGAACTTCAACTACAACTGGAGTTGACTCCCAAATACCATGTTTTGTACAGTATCCGTGAGCTACAAGATTTAGTTTTTTGCCCATTGGACGGATACTAAATGTAACTGTTGCATGTGACTTTTCGTTACCTAATGTTCCTGGTACAAATGTAGCCATTGCTAATTTAGTCTCTCCATTAAAAAGTGTTATACTCTCAATATAGTGATCAAAATCATCAGGGTGAGTATATTCGTTACCCATTTTTACTGTTACTAAAAGGATTTCGCCTTTTTTAGCTTCACCTTCAACTGTTATAAATGGTGAGTGACGATCTATAAGATCCTTCTTTGCTTCACGCTCTACTGTGTCTATATCTACATACTTATTAATCTTTGGCATATTTGCTCCTTAAATTTGTTTTGAGACATTATAATCTAAATAAGATTAAAATAGTCTTATTTAAACTGTTTATATTAAAGTTGTTGGTACTTTATGTAAATCTAGTCCAAGTTTTGATGTACTATCACAACCTAAAGCCATAAGAACAACTTGTGAAGTAGAAAAAACACTTAGTCCGATATCCCTTCCGACACAACGCTCTAAACTCTTTTGACGAGGCTCAAACATTACAAAACTTCTAGCATCATTGGTTACAACAAAATCAGCAGCATTATCAAATGCATCAAGCATAATTTTACCAGCAAGTTTTTCAGCTAAATCTTCTGAAGCACTCAATATCTCATAACCATCACTATCGTTTTGAGTATCAAAATAAACTATATTTGCACCAACCAATCTCATGATATCATCGTTTGTAGCCAAGTTTTGAGTTTTATTTCCATTAAATATAGCGATATTAAACTTACCAAAAGGTCTTTCTATCATCTTTTTTAATTTATCAAAACCTACAACATCTTTTAATACATCATTTATATGTAAAACTTTTGTATCTAAGCAAAGATCTAGTTTTTCTTTTTGAAGCTCTCTGCTAACAGCATCTCGTAACTCACTGTTTTCAACAAGCATAATCTTTGCAATATTCAAAGATGTATATGAGCTATCTTCAACACATATTATGTTAGCATCATCCTTTTTTCCAAGTGCTAAATTGTAGGCACAGTTATATAAAAAAGCGTCTTCATTTAAAGCCATACCTTCTGATGCAATATCTTGTTTAGAATTTTTTAAAACTGGAGCATTAATTTCAAGTTTTTTTAGCAACTCTTTAGCTGCAACAACAAAAGAACTAGCTACATCTTTTTCAATAATATTATCAAATAATCTATATTGTGCCATATCTAAATACCTCTACTTATTTTTCTTTGTGAATCTACAAAACTATTTGAAATACTTTCATCATCTAAAATTGCATTTTTTAAATAGACAATTTTCCTTTCAAGTTCACTATTTTGAGGGTAAAATCTATTTGATGTATTTATGTGTAGCCATATACCAGAATTTTTATGAGAAATTTTTTCCAAAATACTGCTCTTTCTTTCAGGATACTTTTGAATCATATCATAAGCAAAAGCAAACAGTGCATCTCCTAAAAAATCATCTTCCATATTTATTATTGGACTAGCATAGTGCTCTTTTATATATGATTGAAACACTTTTTTATCTGATGCATCAACAAAAGCATCGAGAGTGTCAAAGCTATTGTTAAAGTCATCTTCATTCATAATTAAATCTTTTACTACTCTTTTAGAATTAAGTGGGTCTAACTGCAACTCTTTTCCAAAAAAATCTTTTATATTTGAGATTTTTGTAGATGTAAAAAGTGACTTACCATTGATATTTATAGCTGCATTTTTACCAGTTGGATAACCATATGAGCTTTCATCCTCTTTAATCATACTAAGCATATCAGCAACGGTTTTGTTTTCATCTATATTAATTAGAACTTTTTTGTAATACGGCAGATAGTCTGTTTTACAATCAAATCTAAACGCTTCAAGAACGAGTTTGCACCCCATAGTAATCTCTCCTAAATATATGATGTTAAATTTTACTCTTTATTAACTTAAGAGTACCTCTAAAAACCCTTATATCCTCATAGCTAAAGAGAGAGGTAAGATTGTATAGAACTTTTTTTGAGTCATAGCCTTAGCTATGGCGATGAAAAGTTTTCACAGAAACATCACTTCGTGACCGCTTCGCTTGTTTTGTGCAAGATTGCTACTTCTAATTCCTCCCTACGGGCAACTCATAGATAAACTTGAGCTTCGTTAGTCCATCTCATCCGTAGCTTAAGCTAAGCAAGAGATAAACTGCCTCACTCAAACTTATCTATGAGTTGCAAAGACTGTAAGGGGTTATGGAAGAAGTCTATTGTATAATACAAAAAATAAATAAGAATAAGATGACAAAATGAATAAAGAAGATTACTTAATATCAAATTTCAAAAGTAAGCATATTGGTGATGATGGTGCCGTATTGCAAAACACTGTATACTCAAAGGATCTATTTTGTGAAGATATACACTTTAAGCTTTCGTGGATGAACTTAGAGCAAATAGCAAAAAAAAGTATGTTAGTTAACATTTCAGATGCGATTGCTATGAATGCAGTTCCAAAACAAGCTCTTTTAGGGCTTGTAATTCCAACAAAATTTACAAAAAGTCAGATTAAAGAGCTCTCAAGTGGTTTTAAAAAAATTGCAGATAAATATAACATTGATATCATAGGTGGTGATACTACTTCTGGAGATAAACTTATGATTTCAGTAACAATTATATCTAAAACCAATAACCCTATATATAGAAATAGTATGAAAAAAGGTGATTTTATCGCCTTCACTGGTTCAGTTGGAAACTCAAAAAAAGAGCTTACAAAACTTCTAAGAGGTGGGACTATAAACTCAAAAAGTAGATTTATATCACCAGATTTAAAGGCAGATTTTTTCTATGAAGCGTCAAAGCATATAAATGCTGCGCTAGATATCTCTGATGGATTATCAAAAGATCTCTCAAGACTTTGTAAAAGTAGTGGATTTTATGGTGTAAAATTTCTAAGATATTTTACCAAACAAGAGCTTTGCAGTGGTGAGGAGTATGAGATGCTATTTTCATTTAGAAAAAAAAATCTGCATAAAATCATATCAATAGCAAAAAAGCACAGAGTAAATTTGACAGTATTTGGAGTTACATGTAGAGGCAAATATACCTCTACATGTAAAGAAAATCACTTTTAAAGCTCAGAATATATCAGCTCTTTTAGCTGCTCATATCCAAACTCTTGAAGTGGCTTTCCATTTACAAAATAAGATGGAGTTTTAGTAGCTCCAACCTCTTTTGCATCTGCTAAATCTTGCATAACAATTTTATCAAGTTCCGGATCCTTCATATCTACCATCAACCTATCAATATCTACTCCAATTTTTGGTAAAAATTGCCAAATTGCTTGTAAATTTGGTTCTCCATGACTTGCCCAATATCTCTGAGTTGCAAATAGCATTTCCAAAGTCTCAGTAAATTTACCCTGCTTTCTTGCTGCCTCTAACATTTTGACTACATATTGTGAACCATTATGATAAGGAGCATATCTAAGTGTCAGTCTTATTTTTCCTTCATTCTCTTTCATAATATCTTTTACAAGCGGATGAAAATATGCACATGTCTCACAAGCTGGATCAAAAAATTCAACCAAATGTACTTTCGCATCTTTATTTCCAGTACTCCAAGAATATGGCCTCTCTAAAAGTTGCTCATTCATTTTTGTTAATGATTCAATATCGCTACTCTGCTTATTTTTATATAGTGTTCCTGCTATCATAAAAAATGCAATTAAACCAATGGTCGTAAAAATTACCAATTTCTGTTTTTTCATATTAACTAACCTTAAGCACCATCTATATTTTTAGATAAAAGCAGAAGATGTCAAATGTGAGGCAAGTTTACGAAAGCCTAGCCATAGCTAAGGTGAGCAAACTTAACGAAGCAGTTGATATCTTATGCTTTTACCCAAAGGGTGGCTTATCTTTGCCTTTATTGCTTCGTTAAAGTCTTTCATCTTAGCTAAGGCTAGGATTTCAAGACTTTGCCTCGCACTAAAGGCAAAGATAAACCATCTAAAAGTATAGATGGTGATTAAGGTCAGTTATTAACCTATCCCCTTTTTTTCATTATAAATAAAAATACTGCTATCAGACTAAACCCTATAAGTGATAACATAGGAATTGT
>JALSME010000104.1 GCA_026987955.1 Sulfurospirillum sp. | reverse complement strand
CGAAATTTTTTGAAAGAGTTTTTCCATACATCAGATCCTTATAATTTAGTGTAATTATACAAAAAAAATATTACAAGTTGATTACAGCAAATATAAACATATTTTTGTTTGATAGTTTAGTTTAATTTTGCTACACAACATCCAACTGGTTGTGTGTATTTTTTTGATTCTTTTTTTAGGTTACCTATCAGCAAATCAAAATCTTTTTTAGAGTCTGTAGGATGTACTTCAACTATAGCAGCACTGACTCTTAAGAGTTCAAATTTTCTTGTAATTCCAAATCTATCTTTTGTTTCTATGAAACCATTTTCTCTATCTTCTTTATTGTAGAGTGAACTGACTTGGTTTTTAAATTTATCTTGTATTAGTTTTATTTGAGAAAAAATACTAGCATAATCATTATTTTTATACCCTACAAAAAAATCATCTCCTCCAATGTGTGCTATAAAGGAAGATTCGTTTAGATGTTTTTTTAGAATATCACTAAAAAGAAGTATTGCTCTATCGCCTTTTCTAAAACCATAGACATCATTAAAAGGTTTAAAACTATTGAAATCAAAATAGACAATATGGTATACTAAATCTGTATTATTTTTAAATGCTTTTTTAAAAAATTTATCTATACTTCTATTGCCATCAAGTTTAGTTAAGGGGTTTTTTTCAGTAGCAACTTCAATATTTCTTTTATATGAGATGTGAAGTAGATTGTTTAGATTGACAAATCCAAAATACTTTTTATTTTGAGTTATAAATACTCCATCTATGACATCTCTATTGATGTTGTAAATTTCTAAAATTTTATCTACATTCCAGCTAAACTCTACACTAACAATCTCTTTAATATATCCCTTTAATTTTCTGTTTTCCTTGTCATTTGAAGCTAATGCCATTCCATATGGAGAGTATGACAGCTCTCTAACATCTTTTTCATATATCACACCTTCTAGTCTATAAAATTCATCTACAATTGGTATGAAGGATTGCTGTTTGTTTTTCTTAAAATATTTAAAAACATTTTTAAAAGACAACTTCTTGAAAAGAAGAGGCGGGATTTTTTCTATATGTTTACTATTTAGCTCATTTGAATTGTTGTCTCTAAGGTCTTTTTTATGAAGCTCATCTATTTCTTTGTAACTTACCAATATATTAGATATAGACTTATCTGGTTTTTGTATAAAATAGCCCTGAATTAAATCTGCCCCTAGTTCTTTACATGTATAGTATTCCTCTTTTGTTTCAACGCCTTCTGCTATCACTGTTATACCCATGATGTGGGCAATATCTATGATGTGAGAACAAAAGAGTCTTTTTTTATTGTCACTTTGTATGTTTTGTATAAAAAATCTGTCTATTTTTATATAGTTAGCTTCAGAGAAGTAGAGCATTTGAAATCCTGCAATTCCAGTTCCAAAATCATCAATAGCAATTTCAAAATTACTCTGTTTGTATCTTTTTACCATATTAGTAACACTGCTTGGGTCTTTTAGTGTTCCTCTTTCACTAAGTTCAAAGCATATCTGTTCTTTTGAGAGGTTAAATTTTTTCAAGATTTGTTCAGTATTGCCAACTTTGAAATCTGGCATATATAAAATTCTATTGTCTAAGTTATAAAAAAGTTTAAGATTTTCAATAGGTATTTTAGAGAATTTTTCAAACGATTTTAACCTAAGTTCCAGATCTAGCTGATAAAGCACCCCATCATTATATGCATCATCAAACAGGTTAAAAATGGAGTAAAATCCACCAGCCTCTTTTACATTCCTAAGAAGTGCTTCAACTGCATATATTTCACCATTTTGTATATTTACAATTGGCTGAAATGCAAAATCAAGTTTTTCTATTATATTTAGCCATTTTTTACTTAGCACTTATAAGCTTCCTATATTGTGGCATTGGGCACAAACTTTTTGGTTTCCTGTTTTGTCTGTTTTCGGATTTTTTATAAAGTTTTTTAAAGCACCAAAGTGATTCTTTGGTGCTCCCCTGTGAGATTTGATTATATCATAAATTTTACTATTTCCTCCATGACAAATAGTGCATGTAGGCTCATCTATTTTTTTAGATACTTCTTTTATCTCATCAAACATTTTATTTTCATAGTGTATATCGGTAAAAATTTTGTTCTTATATTTATTTATTTCATTATGGCAAACAATACAACTATATGATGCATATGAAGTGGTTATTAGCAGTAAAATAATTATAAATTTCAATTTAATTTAAACCTTTAATTTTTAATTTCAACTAGATATGTTTTGTATCTATTTATGCCAAAATCGTTGTCATTTACCAATATCCAGTTATTTGCATCTATATATGCAATACCTTCTACTTTCTTTGGCATACCTTTTAGTAAGCTAGTATCTAACACTAGTTTTTTACTAAGAAATTTATCAAAATTTTCAGTTTGTTCAAGAGATGGCAGCGTATTTTCATCGTCCCAATCTGAGCCTAAAATTGACAAAGAATCTTTTAACTTTACTTTGTAAAATTTTGTTGTTTTTGAAATTCTCTCAAGCAGTATTAGCTCATCATTTCCTGTTGCAACAAGTTCGCTGATTTTAATAGAGTTTTGTTTTTTATTTTTATCTAATGAAAATGTATTTGGATTATCAAGCTTGTAGATGTACTCACCAATTACTGTATCATTTTTTATATCATACTTAAAAATTCTTACATTTGCAGACTTTTTATATGATTTAACATCAGGGTTTGCTAAAGGGCTTTGCATAGAAAAATACAAAGTTTTCTCATCAGGGCTTACTCCAATTGATTCTATGCCTCTATTTAGTTTTCTTTTAGAGATTATAGAGGAAAGAGATTCACTAATATCATAGTTCGCACCATCTAGATTTTTTTTAAATCCTTTTGGTATAACTCTTTTTAGTATCTTGCCATCACTATCTATATGTAATATTGATGCACCATACTCTTCTGCTATCCAAAAAGTTCCATCACTTAGCTTGACTAAAGCTTCTGCATCTAAACCATTTGGATCAAATTTTAAAGGATTTCCTTTTAAATCATATGCTTTTTCAGTTCCATTATTGGAAATTCCACTAACTGGCTTACCATCTCTATCTTTAATTTGAATTTTTTCTAAAACTTTATACCAGTTGCTATATAGAGCAATTTTATAAATAGTCGGAGAGAAATTTGGTGTAGGAAATATTTTACCTTTTGCACAGAGCTTCTCACCCATCAATTTCATAGAGTCTTTACATTTTATGTTTGGTCCTCTATCTGTTATAGTGTAGATTATATTTTTAGCATCACCTTTGTAATGATATGCTCCACTTCCTATACCTACATCTAGATGGAGAGTTTTATTTTGTAGTTTTATTTTATCTAAAGGCTCATCAACTATGATTTTTTTCTCTATTTCCCAAGCATAAGATATACTTGTTAAAATAGCTATAGATAGTACAATATGTTTTAATTTCATCATTATTTCCTAATATTTATATTTTTGCATGTAGAGAAAACTCTACATGCAGAAGTCTTTTACTTGTTTATAACAGGTAGTGGCCCGATATATCCTGTATAAGCTCTTTTCTCATTCTTATTTCTAGCTTTGTCTTGATCGCTCTCTCCATAAGGGTGCTGAACTACACTCATAATGTAGCCGTTTCCTTTTAGATTGTTTATGAAGTATAGTGAAGTAGTCTCACTTCCATAAGGAGTAGTTTGAATTCTTGTGAGTTTTTTACTATCAGTATTGAAAGACCAGATATAGTCATTTTGATGTCCGCTACCTGTATCTTCTCCTATAAGAAGAGTTGATGTGTTTGGTATAAATGTAGCATTATCAGGGTTAGCTAATGATGTTACTGAACATTTGTTGCCCTTTATAGATTTATCAACAAAACCAGAAACTAGACCGTTCATCATATTTGGAACATATGAAGAGTTGATTTTTTTACCGTCTAAGTCATATGTAGTTTTTGTATTCATACTTAGCTCATAAACAGTTCCACAAGGATTGTAAGGTAGTCTTATATCGTTGTTTCCGCCCTTGTCGTACTTAGGATTTGGCTTACCTTTTTTCATGTTATCTTCCATGCCTTTACCAATTGAGCTCATAACAACATATACGGAGTTTTTATTTGGATTGTAAGTGATACCTTCCATCTTTCTAAACTCAGTTGTTGCCCCGTTTAGTGCAGCATATCTTCTACTTTCTAATCTTGAAGCAATTTTGTCCATACCATCTTTTACACTTAGGTATTCATTGCCCATTGTAGTGTTTATGCTCATATGTTCATCATCTTCCATCTTGGATTCACTAAAGATATCTTTAAATTTTAGTTTTTTATCAAGAGCTGATTTTATCTGCGCATCTGTTGCATGACCTAGGTTAACCCATGCAAGTGCAGCTTTTCCACCGTTTTTGTTATCTTGTTGAAACCATTTTGCAGCATAAAGATTACCACTACTTAGGTCACCCTCTTTATCTGCAATAAACATAAAAAGTGCAACATTTGTTCCATCATCGCTTAAAAATACAGTTCTTTTATCTGGCATAACATAAGCTAACTCATGAGCGAATCTACCCATTGCATAGTGTTTTACAGCTTTTACATCACCATTTTCATTTAAAACTTTAATCTCTGGAGTCCAGCCATAATCATAAGGATTTAAAGCTTTTAAATCTCCTCCAAAATAGTCTGCCATTGCATTATAGTATGCATTGATAGAGCCATCAGGCTTAACTATTTTTGCATTTGGTTCATACTCTTCACTTCCAAGATGAGTATTCCATGGAGTTATGCTTCCTGCACATGGTACCCATAGTCCATTGTCTTTTGAAAAGTCTATATTTCTTGTATTTACTGCCTTTAGATTACCATCTGAGAGTTTTTCTACCTCCGTGATATACATAGCAGCAGGACGAGATTCAAAGTGATTTATCATAAAAATCTTATCTCCAACAGGGATAAGTGATGTAAAGTCATTTGAGTTTGAGTATTTTAGACTTCCATCAGGATTTTTTAGAGGATTGCCATTTTTATCATATAAAAGACCAAAAATTCCATCACCTATTTTTTGTCCACTTCTTGCAATAGTGTGAAAACCTATAGGATAAGTTCTACCATCGATAGTAACTTGCTTGCTAGCTCTTACCTCTCTTTTTTCCATATCAGTCATAGGAACTGAAACCTCTTGAAAACTTATAGTATGTTTTTGAGGTGCAACTGCTGGTTGATTTGTACATCCAACTAGCAGTGCCCCTGCAACTAATGATAAACTAATTAACTTTTTACTCATTGTATTTCCTCCAAAATTTGTGATAATGAAGTATAATATTATTTGGTTACAATTTAATTACGAATCTTTTATATATCTTTCTCTCTTTTTTGCTTTAACTTTTTGTATGTCAACAAGTATGAAGCTATCAATACAGTTGTTAAAATTTTCATCAATATTAAATCCCATAAAAGAGATTCCTCCATCTTCACACAGTTCTGTATACTGTTTATATAGAGTTGGAACAGTAGTATTGTAATGAGATAGATACTCTTTAAGCAGGGCAAAATTCTCTTTTTCAGTCTCTTTTGTAAACATAGATTCAATTTCAGATTTTGTTTTATTTGCAATCTCAAATGGATTCTTAGGGGTTATGGCATCACTAAAAGCACCATAGTACTTAGCGTAATGATGAACAATAAGACTTTGAGCCCCTTTAGGTATAGCTCCACTTAGTGAGACTGGTCCAAACATATATCTTATATGAGGATTTCTGTATAGATAAGCACCAATTCCTTGCCATAGGTAGTCTAATGCTCTACTTCCCCAGTATTTTGGTTGTACAAAACTTCTTCCTAGCTCTATTGAGTTGGTAAGGTATTTATTGAAATCTTTATTGAAACTAAAAAGAGAGTTGCTATAAAAGCCTTCTACTCCGTAGTATTCATGTATAAAATCACTCTCTCCAATACGATAAGAGCCTACGACTTCTAGTTTGTCTTCATCCCACAAAACTATATGTTTATAGTACTCATCATAGTGGTCTAAATCTCTTTTGTTGCCAGTTCCCTCTTCAACTTTTCTAAATGTAAACTCTCTAAGCCTACTAATCTCTTTTAGAAGTGTTGATTCACTGCTATACTCATAAAGGTATATTTTTTTGCCATCATTAGTTTGACCTAGAAGTGTTGATTGTTTTAATTCCTCTTTTATTTGTTGTCTATTTTCAGGATGAGCGATGCACTTTTGTGTTAGAAAAACTGGCTTTTTACCTTTAGATATGTTATATAGATGTTTTTTAAAAAGCTTAACCTTTGTTTTTATATCAAAGTTATTTTTTTCAAAACTTTTAAATGGAACAATCTCTCCAATGATAAATTCTAAACTTTTATTTTTTTGATTGAACATCTCATGAGGGAGTAAACTTGTAGATAGTTTTTTGTTTATAGTAGATATGCTATAGAAAAGTGAGGAGTTTTTTGCTTTAATATAAACAGGAAGAATAGGAGCATTTTTTTTAATAGCAAACTTTAAAAACCCTTTATGCCACTTTGTATCTTTAATCCCGCTTGGACGAGCACGAGAAACTTCTCCGGAAGGAAAAACTATAACGGCCTCATCTTTGTCTAGTGCATTATAAATCTGCTCTATTGTCTCTTTTGATGTTTTTAATCCAAATGCATCAACACTAAGAAGTATGGGTTTTAATTGGTCTATTTGAGATAAAATGTCATTGGCTACAACTTTTACATCACTTCTTACTTTTTTTACAAGACTTATTAAAGATAGTGCATCAAGTGCACCAAGAGGGTGGTTTGCTATTATGACTACCTTGCCTTCACAGGGGATATTTTCTATCTGATTAGATGACACTTTATAAGAAAAGTTAAAATAATCTAGTACATTGTCAACAAATTCAAATGGTCCTGCGTTTTCATTGGACTTTAAGAAGTCGTTGATTTCATTCTCTCTTATAAGTTTTCTTACAAAACTAAATACTGGTTTTTTAACAATAAAAGGAAGTTTTATAATTGCTGGGTATTTGATAGAGATAGATTTTTGTATGTTTACCATGATGAATCCTTTTTTTGTTAGTATAGTAAAAAAAGGTTACATTTTAGATACAAAAAAAGCCCCTACACCTTTGAGATGCAGGGGCTTTGAGAAGTTTTTAGTATAAAGTTACTTTATACCTTTTTCGCTCCAGTAAGTTGCTATTTTGCTTGTTAGAGCTTCAGGAAGTGGAACAAATCCAAGTCCAGCTGCTAAGTCTTTTCCATTTTTGTATGACCAGTCATAAAATGCTGTTACTTTTTTGTTTGTATCAGCTTTCTCTTTTGGAAGAAGGATAAAAGTTGCAGCTACCATTGGGTATGAACCTTTACCACTTGGGTCAGCTATGATTGCATAGAAGTCTTTTTTAGGATCAAAGCTAGCTTTTGCAGCTGAAGTTTGAAAACTTTTAAGTTCAGGCTTGATATAGTAACCCTCTCTGTTCTCAACTGTTGCCATTGCTATTGCATTGTTTTTTGCATCTGCATAGTCTATGTAACCAACTGCATATGGAGTTTGCTTGATAAGAGCAGCAACACCTGAGTTATGCTTTCCACCAATATGTTGGTTTCCTGGCCAGTTAAGAGATTTTTTAGCACCGAAGTTTTTGTTCCACTCAGAGTTACTCTTACTTAGGTAGTATGTGAAGTTATAAGTTGTACCACTTCCATCTGCACGGTGAACAAAAGTAAGTTTCTCATGAGGAAGTTTTACATTTGGATTAGCCATCTTAATTAATTCATTATCCCAGTACTTAACATTTCCAAGAGCTATTTCAGCTATTGCAGCACGAGAAAGTCTTAAAGTTTCTACGCCTGGAACATTGTATCCCATTGTGATTGCTCCAACAACAGCAGGAAACTGATAAAGTTTAGCTTGCTTTAAAGCTTTTGGGCTAAGAGGTTTGTCACTACCAGCAAAATCAACTGCTCTAGCTTTGATATCCTTGATACCTTTTGATGAACCTTTTTTGATGTAGTCAACTCTTACACCTGTGTCTTTGTTGTAAGCACTTATCCATTTTTGATATACACTATATGGAAAAGATGCTCCACTACCTTTAATATCTGCAGCATTAAGAGCTGAAGAAGCAATAAGTCCTGCAATTGCAACTGTAACGATTTTTTTCATTTCTAATTCCTTTTCAAGTTTGATATTGGAATTATAAAACAGTTTAGTTACAATTTGATTACAAACTTTCCTTTTCCACATAGGTAAGAATTTCTGAGTTTAAAAAGTTGACAACTGTTTTTGCTTGAAATTTAATGAAATCATTTTTTTGCATAGTTGCGTTGTCCATACTAAGTGCATACAGTAGCTCAATCTCATAAGCATC
>JALSME010000103.1 GCA_026987955.1 Sulfurospirillum sp. | reverse complement strand
ACAAAACCCAGCCAAATAGTGGGTATGATTCTGTATTTGGTCTGAATATCTTTGAGCCCCATAAAATAGTCTATAACCAATTGTCCTTTTACAAAAGTAGTTACAAGTAAAACAGCAACTACACCAGAGCTTATAAATCCAAGCCAACCTGAAAGAAATGCAAATAGTGTTAAAATAAGTAGTGTGATGTATGCCTTCATGTTATCTCATTATGTAGACTAGCGGAAAAAGTACTATCCAAAGAAGGTCAACCAAGTGCCAATAAGATGCACCTGTCTCCATTCCTTTGTGGTCTGTGTTGCTGTATCCACCTAGTTTTGTTTTTTGGTATATGTTAAAGAGTATGATTAACCCAAGAACTACATGCAAGAAGTGAAAAACTGTAAGCATAAGATAAAACATAAAAAAAGTGTTTGTACTTAGGTTGATACCCTGTTCAAATTTTTCAGCAAATTCCATGATCTTTACTACTATAAAGATTGAGCCAACTCCCATAGCAGCAAGTAAAAACTTTGCCGAAAGTTCAGAGTTATTTTTTTTGATAGCCTGAACAGCTTTTACAACCAAAAAACTACTTGTTATAAGAACAACAGTATTTATAAAGCCTGATGTTTTGTTTAGTAGCAGCTGTGATTCATTGAACATCTCAAGGTTTGCTCTTCTTGAAAAAGCATAGCCGATAAAAAGGGCAGCAAATGTAACGAATTCAACATAGATTATAACCCATATCCCAAAATCTCCAGGAGGGAGTGCTTGTTTTGTTTTCATATTTTATAGCTATTTTTTTCAAGATTCTCAATTGTAGTATTCTCAAACATATCTTGTATCATTTTTTTGGGTTTTGCCCATTGGTCATGCATGCCACATTTATTTTTACCATCGCACATACCAATTCCGAGTAGGCACTCTTTTTGGTGGTTGAACTCATTAAAGTGTTTTAGTATTTCCATTATGGTTATGTTACATGATTCTCTAGAGAGTTTATAACCACCTTCTCGTCCTCGTATTGAAAGAATAAAGTCTGCTTTTACTAGTTCCGTTGTAATTTTAGTTAAAAATTTATATGGTATTGAGAGTTTTTCTGATAACTCCTTTGCACTGCATTGACCTTTATTGGAAATATAACTTAAAATTCTTATCGCATATTTTGATGTATTATTTAGTTGCACAGTATACTCCTATATGAAATTATAGCACACTTATGTTAAATACTACTAAAAGGTAGAATTAAACTTTTTCTGATATACTTCTTTAAATACTACAAGCTAGTAGAAATTAAAAAGGAGAGATGAATGACTGAACGTATAACGAAAAGTATGGCAAAAAACATCTATTATGGTGGCGGCATGTTCGCGCTATTGATATTTATTGCACTTACTTTTGATACAGTACAACAGATTCCAAAACGCTCAAATCAGGGGCAAATGACTGAGAGTGTTGTAGCGGGTAAAGCACTATGGGAAAAAAACAACTGCGTGGGCTGCCACACTATAGTTGGTGAGGGAGCATACTTTGCACCTGAACTTATGAATGTATTTCAAAGAAGAGGTGCAGGTGATGAGGCAAGTTTCAAAGCATATATGCAAGGCTGGATGGCTGCGCAACCTTTAGATATACCAGATAGAAGAAAAATGCCACAGTTTCATTTGACTCCAGCAGAAGTAGATAATCTATCTGACTTCTTAATTTGGACATCAAAAATCAATGCCAATGAATGGCCACCAACGATAGAAGGGTAAAAGTATGAAATATAGTTCACAAATGGTCGCAAAGCCATATTTTATTTTTGCATTAATTCTTTTAGCAGGAGAGATTCTTTTTGGTGTCCTCATGGGGATTCAGTATATGTATGGAGATTTCTTGTTTCCATTGATACCTTTTAATGTTCTTAGAATGGTTCACACAAACCTGCTTATAGTTCTTATACTATTTGGTTTTATGGGGGCTACTTATTATCTGATTCCTGAAGAAGCGGAGAGAGAGCTTTGGAGTCCAAAGTTAGCAATCCTTACTTTTTGGGTATTTGCAGCAGCGGGTGTAGCTACGATTTTAGGTTATCTTTTTGTTCCTTATGCAACTTTAACAGAGGTAACATTTAACAATCTTCTACCAACCATGGGACGAGAGTTTCTTGAACAGCCCCTACCTACGAAAGTGGGCATAGTTCTTGTTGTGGTTTCTTATATTGTAAATGTTACTATGACAGTACTAAAAGGAAGAAGAACAGTAATAACAACAGTTCTTATAACAGGTCTTATAGGTCTTGCAGTATTCTTTTTGTTTGCCTTTTATGTACCTGATAATCTTGTTATGGACAAGTTTTTCTGGTGGTTTACTGTTCACTTATGGGTTGAAGCTACTTGGGAGCTTATCATGGGTGCAATTCTTGCATTTGTTCTTATAAAAGTTACAGGAGTTGATAGAGAGCATATCGATAAGTGGTTGTACCTAATCATAGCTATGACTATGGTTTCAGGAATCCTTGGAACTGGACATCATTTCTTCTATATGGGTGCTCCTGAGTACTGGTTATGGATAGGATCAATTGCTTCAGCGGTTGAGCCACTACCATTTTTCTTGATGGTTCTGTTTGCATTTACTATGGCAAGAGACAGCAAGATAAAACATGATAACAAGATTGCACTTACATGGGCAAAGGGAACTGCAGTGATGGCATTTTTAGGAGCAGGTGTTTGGGGTTTTATGCACACACTTGCCCCTGTGAATATGTTTACACATGGAACTCAACTAACAGCAGCTCACGGTCATCTCTCTTTTTATGGAGCATATATTATGATAATTTTTACGATGATATCATACGCAATGCCAATTTTAAGAGGTCGTCTTCATGGTAACTGTGCAAAAGCACAAAAACTTGAACTTAGTTCATTTTGGATGATGAATATTGGAATGCTTGGACTTACATTAGCCCTAACTGCAGCTGGTATTGTTCAAATTATGGACCTTAGAATGGGCACAGAGCTAAAAGGTTTTATGGAATCTCAAGAGTCAATACAGAGTATATTCATGATTCGTTTAGGATTTGGATTACTTGTTTTTGTAGGACTTATAACATACTTTGCTAGTTTTTTTGTAAAAGAAGAGGCATAGTAAAACAGCAATGATACTAAAGTATTTTCTTGAGTTTGAAGAGAGTGTCGGAAAAGCCTGGGATAGATACTTAAACAAAAAAGTAAACAAACTTCATGAGAGTGAAGTTGTTTACTTTAATGATATTAGCAAGTCTTTGATTATCTTTTACCATCTCTTGGGTGGTGAGAGAGGCAGGGACTTGCAAGTAACAGATAAAAGATATGTAAAGGCAAAAAGAACTTTACTTCAAAAAATTTCATTTTTAGGGACAGAGTTTTACTTGACTTGGCAAGATGATAAATCTATCTATCTTCCTGCATCATTTTCCTATTTCCCTCAAAAAAAACTAAATGAGATGCTTTACTATTGGCTTATAGCGATGGTAAGTAGAGTCGATATAAATAGCAATAATCTCATAGAACAAAATGAAAAAGCAGTGGAGTACCTGACTAAAAGATATAGTGGATTTAAGTTGTTTTATGATGAAGCAAGCAGTTATCTAGCAAAAAACTTTGAACAGTTAGCATTTATCAACTCTTTTGAAAGTAGATCTAACGAAGAGTTGATAAATGACTATCCAAATCCACTTTGGATTTATCCTCCGATTGCTTCAAAAACTAGAAATAGTACTGATGAAACAGATGAAGAGACTTTAAAAAGGGAGCAAGAAAAAGACAAAGTAGACACTCTTGAGATGAAAAAACAGTCAAATGAGATGGACGATAAGAGTGAGACAGAGGGGTTTTTAGTATTTCTTCCTGAGTCTTTGATGAGTATTTTTGAGCAGGTCAATGTAGATAGATGTGAAGATGATAGCTTTGATGAAGATGCACTATATCATGCCGAAGATTTAGATGAGATAACTTTAGGTAAAAAACAGGCTAATTTGGCTGCTAGAATTAAGATGGATTTGGATTTGATGCCAGATATGACAGAGATTTACCCCCTTGGTAAAGGGCATCTCATAGATGAGTGGGACTATAGAAAAAAAGACTACCTCATAAACTATGTTCGCATAAAACCTCAAGTTACTCTCAATGTAGTACCAATGGAGCTTCCAACAAGACTTAAAAAAACTGTTCGAAAAATACAGAGCGAGCTTGATCTTTTAGAGCTTGATAGAGTAAAAAATGATAGACTACCATATGGAGATGAGATAAATATAGACACATGGATAGACTATAGCGGTCATCAAAACAAATCAACTCATCATCAAAACTTTTTTACAACATATGAGAAAAAAACTAGAGATATTTCAACTCTTATACTTGCCGATGTCTCTCTCTCAACCGAGGGTGGTATCACTCAAGATGTTCGCATCATAGATGTTATTAAAGACGGTCTTATGGTTTTTAGTGAAGCTATGGAGAAACTTCAAGATAAATTTGCAATCTACTCTTTTTCATCTTTGCAGAACAAAAAGGTCTATTTTAACATCATAAAGAACTTTAAAGACAAATACAATGACCTAATTCGTGGTAGAATCGATGCTATGCAGCCATACTACTATACAAGACTTGGAGCTGCGATTAGGGAGTCTTCTAAAATACTTGAAAAACAAAAAAGTAGTACAAAACTTCTTCTCATTATAAGTGATGGAAAGCCAAATGATGAAGACAGATACGATGGAAGATATGGTATAGAAGATACAAAAAAAGCGATTGAAGAGTTGAAGAAAAAGGGTATAGTCTCTTTTTGCATTACAGTTGATGTAGATGCAAAAGATTATCTTGGCTACCTGTTTGGAAGAAATGGATTTGCAGTAGTAAGAGATGGGCAAAAACTTCCAAAAGTAATCCCTGAAGTATATATAAACTTAACAAAATAGGAACAAAAATGACATTTTACAAAGCACAAAAAAACGAAGTAGAACTTTTTACAGCAGCAGCAGGTATGAACTTGCCAGTTCTCATAAAAGGACCAACAGGCTGTGGAAAAACAAGATTTATAGAGTATATGGGCGAAAAACTAAACAGAAAAGTTTACACAGTTGTTTGTCATGATGACTTGAGTGCAGCAGACTTAGTAGGTCGTCACCTTATAGATGAAAACGGAACTTATTGGCAAGATGGACCACTTACAAAAGCAGTAAGAGATGGTGGCATATGCTATCTTGATGAGATAATCGAAGCTAGAAAAGATACAACAGTAGTTCTTCACTCTCTAGCAGACTATCGAAGAGTTTTACCGATTGATAGAACAGGAGAGGTTATAGAGGCACACCCTGATTTTATGCTTGTAGTCTCATATAATCCTGGCTATCAGAATGTTCTAAAAGGCATGAAACCAAGTACAAAACAGCGTTTTTTATCACTTAGTTTTGAGTACCCTAAAGAGAGTTTAGAAGTAGAAGTTGTTATCAAAGAGAGTGGAGTTGATGAGGAAGTTGCTAGAAAACTTGTTGCAATTGCAAGTGAGATAAGACAGCTTGATGATACAGATATACAAGAAGCAGCATCAACTAGACTTCTGGTCTATGCTGCAAAACTTATAGTCCAAGGTTTCAATGAGTATGATGCTTGTATGCACTCTATCGTTGAGTCACTTAGTGATGAAGATGAAGTTTTAGATGTTTTAAAGAAACTTGTTGAGTTACATTTTACGAAGTAGCCTTTACATGTAGAGGCTCTACATGTAAAGGTTTTTTACTTATCTTATGAGTTGAACATCACCGAGTTCAGCTCTGTCGTAAGGGTTTGTTAGCCAGCTTGCAACATCTTTGCCTAATCTTCTTGCTATACCACCAAGAACTGAACATGAGCTTCTGTATACTCCAAAGTATCCACCACCACTTAGTCTAGCAGCATCAAATGAATAGTATCTAGTGTTACCTTTCATAATTACGCCAGATATTACAACAAATTTATTGTGACCAATGGCAGCATTTCCTGCACTAACTGCTCTGTCGATTTGAACTTTTAACTCAAGCTCATTGGGTTTTATGTTGTCTTTTATCTCTATGTTTATACCTTGAGCAGCTGCGTATTTAGCTATATCATTTGCTAAAGCGGTTGGGATTGTACACTCCTGCTTTATATTTGCTTTAACTCTTGAATTTGGTGCAAATGGTACCATAGATTTTATATAGATAGTTTTACCATTAAGATCAATAGCCTTTCCTTTTGGTTGCTTTTTAGTTGTTGTTTTAGTTGCTACGGGAGCTACCTGCATAGCTGATGCACTTCCCATTGAACTACTCATCCCTATGTTTTCTAATTCATAGTTTATTCTATCTGCTAAAAGTTTTGTCCATTTGTTATAGCTTCCATGAATTGTTTTTGTAGCAGGGTCATACTTTAAGTTTCTACTACTTTTATATACTATCTTGTAGCCCTTTGCATTGTAAGGTATATTTACTGCTACAAAGTATTTATTTCTTACAAGTATATTTGCTTCAATAAGACCATCTTTTACTATTTTTGTTCTCCACCCTTTACTTGCTGCTCCTCTTTTAATCGCTTTTGCCACATCTGTTTTAGCCACACTTTTTTCAAAGTAGTTAGCATTGTCAATATTTTGTATTGTTGGTGCTTGCCCACAGCCAGTAACCAAACCAATCATAACTAAGCCTAGTAAAGCTATTTGATATATTTTTTTCATAAATTGCCCCTTTTTTCTTATTGTATAGTATATGTTTTTAATTTTAACTAAATTTATTGTATAATCACGACTTTATGTAAAGGAACCAATTTGGACAAGCAACAAAAAATAGTAGAAATGTTTAATGATATAGCTCCAACTTATGACAAAGCCAATAGAGTTTTAAGTATGGGCGTAGATATACAGTGGAGAAAGAAAGCTTGTAGTGAAACTTTTGATAGATATGAAAAAGATATAGACCTTATAGTAGATGTTGCTTGTGGCACTGGTGATATGATGGGGTATTGGCAAAAACAAGCAGATAAGAGCAACAGAAAGATAGGCAGGCTTTTAGGAATTGATCCAAGTGAAGGCATGGTTGAAGTCGGTAAGCAAAAGTTCCCAGACTTTGACTTTGTAATCTCAGATGCAACCAATCTTCACCTTGAGAATGAGAGTGCAGATATACTTAGCATAAGCTATGGTATAAGAAATGTTGTAAAAAGAACAGAAGCATTTGAAGAGTTTGCAAGAGTTATCAAAACAGGTGGATATGTAGTTATATTAGAATTCACAAAAGATGATAAAAAGGGCATACTCTTTGGTATCAAAGACTTTTATATGAATAAAGTATTACCAAAACTTGGCGGATTTATCTCTAAAAACAAAGAGGCATATGAGTATCTTCCAAACTCCATAGAGGGCTTTTTGACCTCTGATATGCTTCAAAAAGAACTCGATACTGCAGGTTTTACAACAGAGTTTGTAAAGAGTTTTTCTATGGATATATCAACATTGGTTATAGCTAAAAAAAGATGACTCTAAGTGTATCGACTCTAAATAATCAAATAAAATCTCTACTTGAGACAACTTTTTTACATGTAAGTGTAGAGGGAGAAGTTTCTCGCATAACTTATCATGGATCAGGTCATCTCTACTTTACACTTAAAGACAGGGACTCCTCTATAAGCTGTGTAATGTTCCGTGGCAACAATATGAAGATGAAATTTAGACTTGAAGAGGGTATGGCAGTTGTTCTTCATGGTTCAGTAAGTGTTTATGCTCCAAGAGGAAACTATCAAATCAATGTAACTAGGATTGAGCCAGCAGGAGAGGGTGCTTTAGCTCTTGCTTATGAACAGCTTAAAAAGGCTCTACATGTAAAGGGGTATTTTGAAAACAAAAAGCCTATACCAAAAGTTATAAATCATATCGCAATTATCACAAGCAAAACAGGGGCAGCTTTGCAGGATATGCTAAGGGTTGCACAAAAAAGATGGCCACTTATAAAAATCACACTTATTGATACTATAGTTCAAGGCGATGGATGTGGTAGTAATATCGCTTTAAACATCCAAAAAGCGGACACACTCAATGCAGATGTTATCGTCATAGGAAGGGGTGGAGGAAGCATGGAGGACTTATGGGGCTTCAATGAAGAAGTTGTGGCCGATGCAATTTATATTGCTAAAACACCAACAGTAAGTGCAGTTGGTCATGAGATAGACTATGTGATTAGTGATTTTGTTGCAGATCTTAGGGCTCCAACTCCAAGTGCGGCTATGGAGATGGTACTTCCTGATTCTACAGAAATGCTTATGCGCCTTGATGAGTTAAGAGAGTCGATGAGTTCTTATATGAAAAGGGTGATATACACTAAGCATGAGCAATTAAAAGCCATTGAGAAGATGTTTATATCTCACTCATTTGAGACAAAGTTAGAACTTCAATTAAAAGAGATAACTCTTTTAAAGCAAAGATTTTCTCAATTGTTTGATTTGAAATTACAAGAGTATTTAAGTAAAATAGAACTTTTAAAAAATGATATTTTATTTTCTACAAAAAACTTTATATATACAAAAGAGAAAAAACTTTTAGATTTAAGCTCTGCTATTGAGGCAAATAATCCTAGCAAAGGGCTAAAAGATGGTTATGCCCAGATAGTAAAAAATAAAAAAGTAATCTCATTGGAATCTTTAAAAATAGAAGATATATTTGAACTGCAAACATCTAAAAAAACAGTTACAGCTAAAGTTATAA
>JALSME010000102.1 GCA_026987955.1 Sulfurospirillum sp. | reverse complement strand
AAACCCAACCTGCAGCAAGAATGGATTGGTCAGTCTCATAATTTTACCATTCGCTAGAGTACTATTGCAAGATAGTAAGTAGATAAATTGTCATCCTTTGACATAACTCGGCTTATGCTGTGCCTTTGTATATTATAATTTATAGAAAATTTAATTTATTTTTATCGTTATAATGATGACTAATTCCAGACTATCAGATTGAAATGATTTATCGTTTTTTCCGTGATAAAATTATCTTTGTCACGGAATTTTTCTAATACTTCAGTTATTTTTTTGGTATCTGGAGCCAGACCTCTGACTTCTAAGTGCCATTTAAAGTTCTCTACGCTTTTGTTAAACTCTCTTTTTCTGATTTTTTCTTCATCTAGTTTTAAAACTTGATAAAATTTGTTTTTATTATTTAGCCAGTTTTTTACTTTTTTGGCTCCATTTGGTGGCGTATAAGTTGCATTGTGTGCTTCAAAAAGAGCTTCTATGATTTGTGTTTCTCGTTTACCTGCCCACCCAAGATAGATTTTTGTTTTAGCACAGTTATTCATCTTTTCTAAATCTTCGTCACTTCTTATAGCGGGAGACATGGTGCAAAGTGCATAGTCATATATATCTTCGCATATAAAGTTGTCCCAATTGGTATGAGTTGTTTTAATATTTGATATATTAACATTTTTTGCATCTTCTTCTAAGACTTTTAGCATTTCCATAGAAGAGTCAATACCATCAACCTTTTTACATTGTTTAGCAAGGTGAATTGTATATACACCAGTTCCACACCCAATATCTAGTAGTGTTTTATCTTTAAAGTTAATGTTAAAATTTTTAAGTGCTTTAAAGATACCTTGCTCAAAACTCTCTTTATCTTCATTGTATCTTGAATAATTTTTTGCTTTTTGATCCCATTTTGTCATGATAGCTCCTTTTTTGTAAATAGTGAAAGATAGATTCCAAATCCTATGAGTATAGCTCCTAGTGCATGATATGAATGTAGTGTTTCATTTAAAAATATATATGCTAGAAGTGATCCAAAAAATGGCATTAGGTGAGTAAATTGTCCTGTTTTATTTGCACCAATTTTGTGGATACCTTTGTGCCAAAAGTAGTATGATAGTACAGAAGGGAATATTGCAACATAAGCAAATTCCATATAGTGGGTTTTTATTAGAGTAATATCTTCGATTAGGTTATATCCCATTGTAAAATATACAGTAAAAATCCAAAATAATCCAATATAAACAATTGTAGTGAAGAACTCAAAATCAGTTAAATTTTTTGGTTTAAATTTAACTAAAACAGAGTATAATGCCCATGTAAATGATGATACTAAAACCCATATATCTCCATAGTTTAGAGTGATTTGAGTTATATTATATATCTCGCCTCTAGCTATTAAAAACATCACTCCAATTGTTGAGAGAATAATTCCGGTAAGTTGTATTGATTTTATCGAAATTTTTAGTATAAAATATGAAAAAATCAAAATCAAAATCGGTACAAAAGAGTTAATGAGCAGAGCATTTGTTGCAGTTGTACTTTGTAAACCTACATAAAGAATTGTATTGAATCCAGCTATTCCTAGAATTGCTAGTATATTGAGTATTAGAAAATTAGCTCTACATGTAGAGCTAATTTTTGAAAAACTTTTGATTAATACTGGTAAAACAATGATTGCCGCACCACTCCATCTAAACATCGCTAACTGTATTGGATCAACATCATCATGGATTCCTCTTCCTATTATAAAGTTTGCAGACCAAAATAAAACACATAAAATAAGTAAGATATACACTGGCATTTAAGTACCTAACCCTAAATAACCCCAATTTAAGCGATAAGAGAAAAGTTTTAGTGCTAGGCAGATTAGTGAAAGCCTAGCCTTAGCTAAGGTGAACTAATCTAACGACGCAATAGAGCTTTTCTCTTATCGTCCGAAGGAAATTTAAAAGAAGGGGCTACTGTTTCGTTAAAAACTTTTGAAGCACAATAAGTGCAACTTTAAGTTTTTGCCTCGCATTAGCCCCTTCTTTTAAATTCTTAAGTTGGGGTTATTTAGGGTTAGGTACTTATATAATCTCGCCATCAAGATATAGCCACTTGTTATTAGCTTTTATAAATCTACTTTTTTCACAAAATGAGCTATCTATGCCGTTAGAAAAAATAGTCGCTTTAAATGTTACAAAAGCTTTATTTTCCCCATCTATAAACTCTATAATTTTTAAGTTTTCAAATTTAGAATTATTTGAAAAGTTTTTTATGCTTTCAATATCTTCTTCTTTATTTGATGTATTATTTATATATTTATACTGCTGCTTTGCATACGCGCTATATCTTGATTTCATTAGTATGAGGGCATTGTTTGCTGTTTTACCATCGTGGTATGGCTTGCAACATTTTTTGTACTTGATTCCACTTCCACAAGGGCATTTACTATTTACACTCAAAATCAACCCATAGGGTATAAAATATCTTGATGAACAGCATCTAACTCTTTCATAAGGTCACTACTAATTTTAAAATCAAGAGCAGCAAATGTATCGTCTAGTTGCTCATCAGTAGTTGCACCAATAATAGTTGAAGCTATAAAGTCAAAATGCATACTCCAAGCAGTTGCAAGTGTTGTTAAGCTAACATTATGCTCTTTTGCAATCTCCAAATATTTTTCAACTGAAGATATGGTTCTATCATTTAAAAATCTAGCTGCTTGTGCTTGTAATCTAGGATTTTTACTATTTACATACTTGGAAAATCTTGCGTTATCTGGTAGAATTTTTTGATTGTATTTACCTGTCAGTACACCACCTGCTAAAGGAGAATAGGGTAGAAGTGATATGTCCTCTTTTTTACATACTGTTGCTAACTCGTCCATAAATCTTTGATTTAGCATAGAAAAATTGTTTTGAATAGATTGAAACCTAGAAAGATTTTTAAACTTAGAAATCTCATTTGCTTTAGTTAGTCCATATGCTGAGTCATTTGAAGTACCTATATATCTAATTTTACCAGCTTTTATGAACTCATCTAGTACATATAGACTCTCTTCAATAGGTACTGTCATATCTGGCCAATGAACTTGATACAGGTCTATGTAATCAGTTTTTAGTTTTTTTAGACTTTTATCAAGTGCTTTTGTTATGTGAAATCTATCGATCGCGGTTAATCCATGCCTAATAGGAGGAACAAACCAGCCATTAGCAGCACCAGCAACTTTTGATGCTATAATAAGAGAGTCCCTAGGCTTTGTTTGTAGCCATTCACCTATAATTTCTTCGGTAATTCCTGCTTTATCTGCACTAGGAGGAACAGGGTATAGCTCTGCAGTATCAAAAAAATTAATACCTCTATCATATGCTTTATCCATAATTCTAAAAGCCATCTTTTTATCAGCTTGAGTACCAAATGTCATAGTGCCTAAGCAGATTGGTGTAACTCTTAGTCCACTTTTTCCTATATATCTATATTTCATTATAATATCCTATTTATTTTTAAGGGTACCTAGTATAAGAGGTACCCTTTATTTTACCAAAAAAAGTTAAATAGTGTAAGTGATATTTTAAGAAAAATATGATTTTGCTTGTTTTAGCTTGTTCATGGACTTTAATGTTTCTTGTTTTCTCTCATCAATAAGTTTAATTGCTTCTGTAATAAGAGCTAAAGCTTCCTCGGCACTCTCTTTGGTTTTATACTTAGGTAGAGTTTGTGTAAGAGTGCCTATCTTTGTTGTATCTCCCTCAACAATAGCAATTTTAAGCTCATCGTTCCAAGTCATAAGCTGTCTCCTCGTTCCAAGAGGAAAGAAGTATTTTGGTGACATTTATAACTTCATCAAGCTTTTTAGTGTCGTTGTGCATATTAGCTTCTGTTAATAGTTTAATTTGATGAGTATATAAGCCACTTAAATAGTGTGCTATATCTCCACCGTCATAATTGAGTGAATTCAGTAACTCAGAAAATATTGCTGTAGTTCTATTTATCCAGTAGACTCTTTTTTCTATATTATTTGTCTCTATATATCGTTTAGCTTGAGAAGTAAATTTTAATATGCCCTCATAAAGCATTTTTATTAGTTTTTCTGAAGATTCAATAGATATGTTGTTCTGTGAGTATGCTGTGTAAGCTAAATTTGATCTCATTTTTCCCTCTTTTTTTAATTTGAATTATTGTTATTTGCAGCATCTATCATAGATTGAACAGATTGTGCTTGCATATCTAGCTTTCCTATCATGGCATCATATGCCATGAACCTTTGAGTCATTGTTTCATATTTTGCATCCAAAGACGCAATAGTTTTTGCTTTTTCTGTTTCTAGTGATGTTTTTTGATTTGTTAGACTACCCTCGTAAAGTCCTAATACAGAGTTATCATTTGTAGCTAAATCTGCTAATAGGTTATTGAATTTTGTAAAAATACCACTAGTTGTTGTTTCTGTATTTACATCGTAACTACCTACAAAATAGTTTTTTACTCCATCTGGATTTTCTGTCATTTTTGAATTAAAAATATTTTCATCAAATTCTAACATACCAGCATCATTTAAAGAGAGACCAAATTCACTTAGACTTGTGCCATTTGCATCAACTGATATAAGCATTCTATTTAGTGAAGACTTCATAGAAGTTATCTCATTTACGCCTTGAAAACTGCCACTAGCTTTAGTATCAACATCGTACTTTGTACTCTCGTTCAAGTTATTCATAAGTTCATTATACTTTGAGGTAAAGTCTGCTAAACCAGAGCTGATATCAGTAGTATCTTGAACTATACTTACATTGCTTTCACCTAACTCATTAAGGGTAATTTCAACTCCAACTATTAAATCATTAATATTATTTGAAGATCTTTGTATGTCTATACCATTGTATTGTACTATAGCATCTTGAGCACTTTGTATATTGTTGCTTACCAAATCAAGACCTAAGTCACTAACTGCAGTACCACCACCAGTTGATGTGATAGTCATATTTTGACTCTCTCCGGTTTGGGCTGATTTTAGTACAAGTTTATATGGGTTTGTACCTCCTACATTTAGTGTGGATGCTATAACTTTTCCGTCTGTACTGTCATTTATCATATTTTTTAAATCTGTCAGAGTTGTTGTACTATTCACATCAAAGCTATAATCTTTTCCATCTATATTTATATTTATAGTATCATTAGTGGAGGTGAATGTACTTGTATCACTGTTAAATGAGTTTGATTGATGTATATCTTGTTTTGCTAATTGAGTTACATTTAGACTAAAGTCTTGTAATGCTGTACCTGAGCTAGCATTTACACTAGCTGCACTTCCACTAACAGAAGTATCTCTTTTTAAGTAGGTTGCATCATCACTGAGAGTACTTGTTGAGCCTTTTAGTGAAGCAGTTAAGGTAGTTAATATAGATAAATCTTGTGTTTTAGTGCTATTGTCATCAAGTCTTCTATCTATTGGTGCTACTTGATTTGCATTATCAACCTCTCTTAGTTGTTCAATAATATCATAGTTTAATACACCTTGACTACCAAGTCCTAATGTGCTTAATGAAGATGCCATAATCTATCCTTTTTTATCAAAGATTGTGCCTATGATTTCTCTCATTTTTTCAGAAAGTGCCATTGCTTCTTCGGTCGGTATTTTTCTAATTGGCTTTCCTGTACTTCTTTCTACTACATCTACAAATAGTACATTTATCTTGTCATTAAAACCAAATTGAACATTTGTTCCTAATGAGTCCATTTGCTTGTTTAGCTTATCAACTGTTTGAGTTAATTTTTCTATATCACTTTGTTGATTTTGATTATTTTCTCTTGCACTTTTTGCAACTTGATGAGAGTTTTCTACTTCTCTTGTGGGTGCTGATGCCTGAGTTTTTGGTGTGCTAACTATGCTTTCTACTTGTTTGCTAGTTGAGCTGAAGATATCCATTGTGTCCTCCTTGACAAATATTTCTTAAACATATATCGGTTATAAAAGATTTTTTTTTATACTTTTATATGGTTATTATTTGAATTACTATAAAATTATTGCAAATAAACTCGGAGTAGGTCATTGAAAATAGCTTTAGCATGTCAGTCAATTTTACTTGAAAAGTCTTTAGAAATATTTTTAAAGAGTTATATCGTACCGTATAAGCAGTGTGAAATTGTAATTAGTGACAAACAAATAGAGATTGATAAACCTCTTTTTTATATTGCTACAGAGAATTCTGATCTTGATTTACCATTTTCAAAGAGTGCCTTAATGCTAAAAATAGAAAAGTTTTATGATTCATTTTCCAAAGAAACTAAAGAAAAAGTAGACAATACTGTTAAAAAAGTAGATATGAAAGAGCTAGAAGAGAAAATTTTAAAACTAACTAACAGTTTTAGAGATGATTTGGTAAAAACTATAAAAGATTATTATGATAACTAAAAAAATAGTAGCTGGTAAATATAAAAATATGTTGATAAACTTACCTTCATTAGATAGTACAAGAAGTACAAAATCTATCATGAAAGAGTCTCTTTTCGATACTCTTCAATTTGACATTGTAAATGAGCCTTTTGTGGAGGTTTTTGGTGGTAGCGGTTCTATGGGTTTAGAAGCTTTGAGCCGTGGTGGAAGCCATGCCTATTTTTTTGAAAAAGACAAAAAAGCTTTTTTAGTTTTAAAAGATAACTGCAATAGAATTGCAAAAAATGATACTACTTGTATTGGTGGGGACAGCTTTGTAGAGTTTCCTAAGTTTATTAAAAAATTAAAACATAAGTCATTTTTTTATTTTGATCCTCCTTTTTCTATTAGAGATGGTATGGAAGATATATATGAAAATACTTTAAAACTCATAGAGATGATACCAAAAGAGCTTGCTCATCTTATCATAGTTGAACATATGAGCAAGCAAAAGATGCCAGAAGTTATAGGCAGCTATACCCTTAAAAAAACTAAAAAATTCGGAAAGAGTACTCTAACTTATTATACATAAACATGGAACACCATTTGCTTTAACTCTATTAAGGGTTTTTAGAGGTGCCCTTAATTAAGTTAAAGGAAGATCATGAGATTTGTAGTTATTTTTTTCTTACTACTGTTAAGTTTTACATCTTTAAATGCTCAAAAGATTCGTGAAATTGCAAATATAATCGGAGTAAGAGAAAACCAAGTCATAGGTTATGGTCTTGTAGTGGGTCTTAATGGCACAGGAGATGGCTCATCTTCAGAATTTACAATACAATCACTTTCTAATATGCTTCAAACCGTTGGAGTTAGGATTGATCCAAAAAATATAAAATCAAAAAATGTTGCAGCTGTTATGGTTACAGCATCTCTTCCTTCGTTTGCAAGACAAGGAGATAAACTAGATGTTAAAATTTCTTCATTAGGCGATGCAAAGTCACTTGAAGGTGGAACTCTGCTTATGACTGCACTTAAAGGTGTAGATGGAAACATATATGCATTATCACAAGGATCAGTTACAATTGGTGGAAGAAATGGAAAAGGTGGTGGTGCTAAAAATCATACCACAGCTGGTAAAATTTTTGGTGGCGGTGTAGTTGAACGAGAAGTTACATACGATATTTATAATCAAAATTTTGCAAACTTGAGCTTAAAAACTTCAAACTTTAAAACAGCAATCTCTATTCAAGATGGTATAAATAAGTTTTTTGATGAAAATATTGCAGTTGCAATAGATCCTAGAACTATTAGGTTAAAAAAACCCACAAATGCATCTATGATTGAGTTTTTGGCATCAGTTTTAGAAGTGGATGTAAAATATCAAAGAGAAGAGAAGATAATTATAGATGAAGGAACTGGAACTATTGTATCTGGAATAAACATAAAAGTTGATCCAGTTGTTATTACTCATGGTGATATTACTATTAAAATTTCCCCACAAAATATTTTGGCTCCAAATGATATAGAAAACAGTATAGACATGAAAGATGGAGTAAAGATAAGTGCAAATGAAAATCTTTTAAATATAGAAGATGACAAAATTACAGTTTCTAACTTGACAAGAGCACTTCATAAATTGGGTGCAAAACCAAAAGATATTATCTCAATTTTGGAGACTATTAAAAGAGCAGGTGCAATTACAGCTAAATTGGAGGTAATCTAATGATAGATAATTCATTGGCACTTATGAGTGCAAACTATACACCAAAAAATATAAGTTTAGATAATAGCACAGATGTAAGACTAAAAGAGCAAACAGATAAGTTTGAAGCTTTTTTTATAAAAAAAGTTCTTGACATTTCACTAAAAAATGATAATACACTTTTTGAAAAAGATGCTGGAGATAAGATATACAACTCAATGTATAATGATGCTATGAGTAACTCCTTAACTGGTAAGTTTGGTTTTAGTGAGATGTTATTCAATTTTTTAAAAGAGGGGCGTTAAGTTTTTTATCTTTTGACCGATGTAGTTGTATAAGCAATATAAGGAAGGTTAAAGATGATTTCAAATGTAAAGGCTAGCTCAGCAGCCTATTTGCAGCAGTTGAACTCTCAAAAAAAAGAGGGTACAGCCGTTCGTGAATCAAAAGAGATGGACAAAGTCGAGTCTTTAAAAGAGCAGATTCAAAATGGTAGCTATAAAGTAGATATCCAAAAGACTGCAGAGGCGGTAGCCAAAGATTTGATTTAGTCCTATAAAGGGACAAACAATGTTATCACACTATCTTAAGACTTCAATAGAAGATATAGAAAATTTAATAGAATTAACACAAAAAGATATACTTGATATAAAAGAAGCGAAACATGAGGCAGTTTTTAAAAGAACAAAAATCAAAAGTGATTTAGTTAAATCTTTTGAAAACAAGAAGTCTATGCTAGATAATGAACTTATAAAATTAGTAAAGAAAAGTAATAATAAGCCTCTTGAGGATATACTTGATAAATCTCAAAAAGAGATGCTTGAGTGTATGAAAGAGAGGCTCTCTCAACTTAAACAAAAAAATAAAGAGTATGCAAGATTTGTTGTAACAGTAAGTGAGTTTTATAACTCTCTTCTTGATAGTGTTTTTCCTAGAGACCTAGATGGCTATCAAAAAATAAATCATAAGCCAGCATCACTACTGAAGATTAGGGCATAGCTATGAGTCTATTTAGTACATTAAATACAGGAGTATCTGGTCTAAAAGCAGCAGAACTTGCTACATCAGTAACTGGCCACAATATAGCTAATGCTGACAATGATTACTATACAAGACAAAGAGTAGTAACACAAGCGAGTACACCTCTTAACACTATTCCTGGAGATATTGGAACCGGTGTTAGTGTTACAACTATTGCAAGAATTCATGATGAGTTTACATACACAAGACTAAAAGATAGCTCAAACTCTCTCTCTTATGATGCGTACACCAAGAGAAACTTAGAGGAAGTAGCGAAGTATTTTCCAGATTTAGATGGAGTTGGACTTGGTAGTGATATAGAAAACTATTTTTCCTCTTGGAACGATTTGGCATCAAATCCAGATGATGCAGCACAGAAGATTGCATTAGTGCAAAATTCTATCACACTATCAACAAATCTAAAACAATCAAGAGACAATGTAAGAAATTTGCAAGATTCTATAAATGATCAATTAAAAACAAATGTAGATGAAATCAATAGAATAGGGGAGCAAATTGCTAATTTAAATAAATCAATAAGTAGAACAGAGGTGATTGAGCCAAACAGAGCAAATGATTTAAGAGATCAAAGAGATAAATTAGAGCTTACTCTATCTGATTTACTAGATATATCTGTTTTTAAAGGTGATATGAGGACAGAAAATATAATAGATCCTAACTTGACTGATCAGGGTAGTTCGTATCATATGAATATAGAGGGTCACTCATTTGTAGATGGCTTCACATTTCACCCTCTTGAAATATCGAATGATGGTAATGCTAGTAGTTACTATTCTATATATTCTGTTTCACAAGATGGCTCTAAAGTTGAAATAACAGATAGCATTAGTGGAGGCAAAGTAGGCTCAATGCTTGATTTGAGAGGAAGACAAATCAATAGTGAAAAAAATGGTGGATTTCCAATCGATGGAACTCTGCAGGCTTATGTTGATGATTTAGATGCTTTTGCAAAAACATTTATAGAACAAACAAATAACATATATGCAAGAAGTGCTCAGCCAAGAATGAGCTCTTTTGCTAATGAAGATTTAAAACCAGATAGTTCACTCATAAACTATACAAATAGCCTAAAAACAGGTAATTTTGATGTAGTTATGTATGATAAGCAGGGGAATGAAGTAGGAAGAAAAACTATAGACATACACTCTCAAACGACCATGGATGATGGCTCAGTTGGTAGCATAGTGTCACAGTTTAATGCAAGTAGTGATGATAATGCAGATAATAATTCAACAAATGATATAGATGACTATTTTAATGCAGTGTATAGTTATGATAGTGACTCTAAAAGTGGTATTTTATCATTCGATGCAAAAGATGAACTTGCAGGATACACAATTTCGATTGAAGATAATGGAACAAATTTTGCAGGTACAATTGGAATGAGTCCATTTTTGCAAGGCAAAGATGCAAGTAGTATGGATGTAGTTTTGAAGTATAAGAATGATCCATCGTTGATGAATGCATATGGAGCTCCAATTGATGGTAATAATGATGTTGCAAATGATATGGTTCAGATGCAGTATGATAATTTTGACTTTCATAAAGCAAATGGCAGTGTTATAAACGAGAGTATCGAAGGTTTTTACAGATCCGTTACAACTCAAATAGCAACAGATGGTGAGAGTGCGGGAAGAAATTATGAGACAAGCACAGCTCTATTCAATACTGTCAATAGTGAATTTCAATCTATTAGTGGTGTAAATACTGATGAGGAACTGACAAATTTAATGAAGTACCAAGCATCTTATGGTGCTAATGCCAAAATTATTACAACAATTGACCAAATGCTACAAACACTTTTAGGTATAAAACAGTAGTGAAATTTCCGCTATTTAGTTTTGTATCTATTATTGGTGTTTTTCTTTTATGTTTCTTGGGACCTTTAGTATATAGTGGTTCTGCATATATATTAGACCCACAAAGTATACTTTTACCACCTTCATGGGATAATCTATTAGGTACAGATAGGCTTGGTAGGGATTTGCTTGCAAGAATTATGGAAGGTGGACAGATTTCTCTCATCATTGGCTTAGTAAGTGCAGTTGTAACTAGTTTAGCAGGACTTATTATAGGAGTTAGTGCAGGATTTTTTCAAGGTAAAACAGATAAAGTTATTATAATTTTAATTGATTTATTTTTGACATTTCCTACTTTTTTTCTATTATTAGCATTAGTGAGCTATGTAAATGCGTCTGTATGGGTTATTATAGTTGTTATTTCTGTGACAGGTTGGATGGGTATGGCCCGTATGATTAGGAGTGAAAGTTTTGCCATTTCAAATGCACCATACATAAAAATTTTAAAAATAGCAGATGTAAACTCTTTAAAAATTATACTAAAATATTTTACACCAATTCTTGCACCCATATTTTTTATCAGTTTTACTTTTGGTATAAGTGGGGCTATTTTAGCGGAGAGTGGACTTAGTTTTTTAGGTATTGGTATAAATCCACCACAGATAAGCTGGGGAACAATTTTAAGTGAAGGAAAAGAGGTTATCGACATAGCTTGGTGGCTTAGTTTCTTCCCAGGTCTTATGATATTTATTGTTACTTATTCGCTGATTAATATCTCTGATTATCTACAGACAAAAACAGATTCTAAAGAGCAACATGAATAGTAAAATCAAAAATTTGCTCATAAAAGAGGCCAAAAATAGAAATAGCACTAAAGAACTTACAGATGAAAAACCAGATCCTCTCTTAGTAGCTAAAAGGTACAATGATGAGTATATATCACTCATATGTGCTCTTTTTGCCTATGGTAATGCTGGTCTTATAGTTAAGTTTTTAAATAGTTTAGATTTTGGTTTATTGGAAAATGATAAAAATATATTGGAAAATTCATACTATAGGTTTCAAAGCAAAAGAGATATTGCAGAGTTTTTTAAAACAATGAGACTAGTTAAAAAATCTATATCAATAGAAGAAAAGTTCTATGAAGGTTACAAAACAAAACACAATGTCATGGATGGTTTACATGAAGTCATATCTTATATGTATGATATAAATCCCTACAGATCTCGTGGTTATGAGTTTTTAATAGGTAAAATTCCTGGAACTAAAATCACATCACCATATAAAAGATGGCATATGTATCTAAGATGGATGGTAAGAGAGGACAATCTAGATATGGGACTTTGGAAAAGTGTTGAAACAAAAGATCTTTTAGTACCTCTTGATACTCATACATTTAAAGTTGGACAAAAGCTCGGTTTGATCACAAGAAAAGGGTATGACTTTAAAGCAGTCTTAGAGTTAACAGAAGCATTTAAAAAGATAGATTTATCCGATCCTATAAGGTTTGATTTTGCACTTTATAGATTAGGGCAAGAAAAAATAATTGATTAACCAAAGATTAATGCCAATAAAGATATAATCTCGTAAATTTTACTTGAAGGACAAATGTAATGGGTGAAGTATTTACATTTATAGGGCTTATTAGCCACAATCATGATTTTCTAATCGGAGCTCATATTGTACTAGTAGGTATTATAGTTTTAGCTATAGCAAAAGCAGCTACAAAAGCAATGCAGCTTGTACCAAGTGGTGCACAAAATATTATGGAAGCTTATCTTGAAGGCGTTATTGCTATGGGTAAGGATGTTATAGGTGTTGAACTTGCTAGAAAATATCTACCTCTAATAGCAACTATTGGACTTCTTGTTTTAGTTGGTAATCTTATTGGTATTATTCCAGGTTTTGAATCACCAACAAGCAATGTAAACATGACGCTTGTTTTAGCAATAGTTGTTTTTATATATTATAACTATGAAGGAATTAGAGTTAATGGTTTTATTAAATACTTTGGTCATTTTATGGGACCTATGAAAATTCTTGCTCCGTTGATGTTTCCTATTGAGATAGTTTCTCATCTTTCTAGAATTGTATCTCTATCTTTTCGTCTTTTTGGAAACATAAAAGGTGATGATATGTTCCTTATGGTTATCTTGATGCTTGCTCCTTGGGTAGCACCAATGGTACCTTTTGGACTTCTAACTTTTATGGCATTTTTGCAAGCATTTATATTTATGATTCTTACATATGTTTATCTTGCAAGTGCAGTTCAGATAAGTGACCACTAAGCATATAGTATGTTAAAAAACCGTAGTATCTACGATAGACTTATTAGTCTACTTCAAGGCGCCTCTTGGGCACTTGTAGTTGTAGGTGCTACATCTTTCTTCTCTTTTCTGTACCCTTTTGGTCTTTTTACTGCTCTTATTGGTGCTTTTATTGGCTCTCTTTGCGGGCTATTTTTTGTTGTGGTTTTTGAAGTAGCACATCAGCAGAGTGACAAGCTTGAAGAGCTAAAAAAACAGACAAAACTTTTAGAAAAGATAGATGAAAAGCTATCTAGTAACTAACCCATTTTTTTATATTTAAACCCTAAAATATTTTCAAAAAATTCTTAAAAGTCATGCTAGAAAAGTGGTTAAACACAATTAAATACTTTAGAAGAAGCTCTACATGTAGAGCTTCTTGGTGTAAGTGCTACAACTTTTAATTCTATTTAAACATACCAAACAGGTGAGAATCTAAAAGGTTTAGAGAAGTTAAAAGAAATAAATGGTAAAATAAGTATAGGGCACCTCTAAAAACCCTTATATCCTCAGCTTTATAGAAAATTTGCTAATGCAAGGCGAAATTATGCAGGAGCTACTAGTAGCTTCAAATGATTTCAACGAAGCAGTAGCATATTTGCTATAATGCCCGCAGGGAGCCAAAGAGAGAAGCAATCTTGCACAGAATTTTTCATCGCCATAGCTAAGGCTATGACTCAAAAAAAGTTCTGCACAATCTTACCTCTCTCTTTAACTCTGAGGATATAAGGGTTTTTAGAGGTGCCCTATAGATTGTTTCGCTCTTGGCGGAATCATAGATGAAAGACAATCTTGGATTTGTCTCTATTCGATATTTTATAAAGTAAGGTAATTTAGATGAAATTTGAAGTAGTAATTGGACTTGAAGTCCATACTCAACTTAATACCAAAACAAAGATATTTTGTTCATGTCCAACTAGTTTTGGAGATGAACCAAACACAAATGTATGTCCGGTTTGTTTAGCACTTCCTGGTGCATTGCCTGTTTTAAATGTAGAGGCAGTTAAAAAGTCTATTGCATTTGGAACGGCAATTGGTGCAACTGTACATAAAAAATCAATTTTTAATAGAAAAAATTACTTTTATCCGGATCTTCCAAAGGGATATCAGATAAGTCAGTTTGAAATTCCTATTGTTGAGGGTGGTGAGATTGTTATAGATTTTGAAGACGGGTCTCAAAAAACAATTGGTATTACAAGAGCTCATCTTGAAGAGGATGCTGGTAAAAATACTCACTATGGTGCATATAGTCATGTTGACTTAAATCGTGCTGGAACACCTCTGCTTGAGATTGTAAGTGAACCAGATATGAGAAGCGCAGATGAAGTGTTAAAATACCTAAAAAAAGTTCATGCTATTTTGAAATATCTTGATATTAGTGATGCAAATATGCAGGAGGGCAGTTTTAGATGCGATGTAAATATCTCTATTCGCCCAGAAGGAGATACCAAACTCTATACAAGAGCTGAGATTAAAAATTTAAACTCATTTAAATTTATACAAAAAGCTATTGAATTTGAAATTACTAGACAGACTGAAGCTTGGGAAGATGGTGTCTATGAAACAGAAGTGGTTCAAGAGACTCGTCTTTACAATGTTGAAAGAGGAATAACAGTAAGCATGAGAGGAAAAGAAGATAGTGCAGAGTATCGCTATTTTCCTGATCCTGATTTACTTCCTGTAATTATTCCAGATGAGATGATGGAAAAATATAGTAAAATTCCTGAACTGCCAGATGCAAAGAAAAAAAGATTTGTTACTGAATATGGTATAAAAGAGTACGATGCCGCTGTTATTACTAGTGCTATTGAGATGGCTAACTTTTTTGAAACAATGATAAAAGAGGGTGCGGGAGCTAAGATGAGTGTTACTTGGCTTACAGTTGAGCTTCTTGCTCGCCTGAGTGGTGATGTCACAATTTTAAATTCCCCTGTAAATGCTATTAAGCTTGGAACTTTAGTAAAACGCATAGAAGATGGAACTATTAGTGGAAAAGCGGCTAAAGAGGTTCTAGACTTTTTAATGAAAAATAGTATAGAGGTAGATGAGGCCATAGAAAAACTTGGATTAAAACAAGTTAGCGATGATGGGGCAATATTGGAGTTAATTGATACTATTATTGAAGCAAATAGAGATAAAGTTGAGCAGTACAAGGCTGGAAAAGATAAATTATTTGGCTTTTTTGTTGGGCAGACTATGAAGGCTAGTAAGGGTACAGCTAATCCAGCTAAAGTTAATGAACTTTTAAAACATAGATTAGGTTAGAAAAGTGCTTGCAAAACTCATTGTCTCTTTTGCATATCTTTTAGATTCATCAAAGAGTTATAAAAGAGTGAAGAGTTTTGCTTATGATCTGCTTGAGAATGAAAAGTCCAAGATAAAGCCATATTTTGATGCTTTTATCATATTTTTAGTTATTCTAACTGTTTCAATTCTTATATATGATATTGCACATCATCTTAGTTATCATTTTGAAATCATTGAGAATGTTGCAGTATCGATATTTATTTTGGAGTGGCTGGGTAGGTTTTGGATACACGATGATTTAAGATATCTAATTATAAAATACCATGAAGAACAATTAGAACTTAAAAAGAGACCAAAGTTTATAGATATTATAAAAATCATATTTAGACAAAAGATGAAATATATATTTTCACCTATGTCAATCATAGATCTTCTTGCAATCTTACCTACTTATAGACCACTTAGAATTCTTAGAGTTTTTCTAATATTTAGATTGCTTAAGATTTTTAGATATACAAAAAATATTAATATATTTTTTAAAATTTTAAGTGAGAAAAAGTTTGAGTTTAACTTTCTTTTTGTTATTGGTATTTTTGCGGTATTTATGTCAGCTACTATTATGTATGTTTTTGAAGGTATTGGAAACAATCCAAATATAAAATCATATATAGATGCTATTTATTGGTCAATTATCACAATCTCAACAGTTGGTTATGGAGATATAACTCCCGTAACACTTACTGGAAAAATCCTTACTTTTTTTCTTGTTGCAGGAGGTTTTGGGATTTTAGTCCTTGCTACATCTATTGTTACAAATGCGCTTTCAGATAAGATTGAGGTAGTCAGGGAAAATCAACTACTTTCAAAAGCTAGTAAATTATCAGAGCTTATAGTTGTTTTTGGTTTTGGAAGAATGGGCATGGCTCTTTGTAGTGAATTACATTTAGATAAGAAAAATTTTATCGTTGTGGATAATAGTGATGAAAGCATTGAAAAAGCAAAAGAACTAGGGTATTTATATATGAAGGCAGATGCCGCTGACTATGTGGCAATTAATAACATTGTATTTAGAAATGATGTCAAAAAAGTTGTAATTACCACTGAAAATGATGCTTTAAATCTTTCTATTTTGTTAACAATAAAAGCTGAAAAAAGTGATATAGAAGTAATAGTAAGAGCAAACAATGATGAAAATAGAAAAAAGTTCAAAATTGCAAAGGCAGATTTTATAATTTTTCCATATGAAACCGTAGCAGAAGTTGCCGTTGAATATATTGGTAATGCAGTTAAGTTTGATGCAATTGAGAACATAATTCTGAGAAAAAGTGATATAACATTAGATGAAATACATATATTTGATGGTAGTAGCATGGTTGGGAAGAGTATTTCAGAAATAGGATTAAATAAAATGAGTATTACAACACTTGCTATTTTAAAAAATGGTAGTAGCAGAAATTTTATTTTTAATCCAGATTGTAACGAGTATAAGTTTGAGGTAAATGATGATGTCGTTGTTATTGGAAATAAAGAAAACATTAATACTGTGAAGAAAAGTATAACAAGGCAGTTTACATGATGAGAATCGTACTATTTGGCTACTCAAAAACTGGTAGAGAGATAGCAAAGTTATTGGTAGGTGCTGAATATGACTTACAAATTATAGATGAAAATCCACTTCAGGTTGCAAAGGCAAATGAAGATGGTTTTTTTGCTAGACACTCGGAATTTAGAGATGATAGTATGCTCGAAGATGTTGGTATTGGGCGTGATGTGGAAGTCCTTTTTTGTACATCAACAAATGACAGCTTAAATCTTTTTATAACTCTTTCTGCTAGAAGCATGGATAAAAAACTAAAAATTTTAACTTTAATATATAAAAAAGAGGATGAAAAAAAGATGCTTTTAGCAGGGGCTAATCGTACAATTAGTCCATATAATGTAGGGGCATTAAAAGCCTTTAGAATTATAGATAAGCCAAAAGTTTCAGAAGTTTTAAATCTTTTTACACTTCAAAGTAATAAACTCTCAATGAATGAAATTGAAATCCCAAAGGGCTCAATCTTGGATGGAGCATATTTTAATGATTTAACTATATTTAGAGAGTACAATCTTATTTTTTTAGGTATATTAGATAGAGAATTAGGAGATAAATTTATCTTTTATGCTGAGGGAATTAATCATAAAATAGATGAAAATGATGTTCTAATTATACTTGGCAGTAAAAGTAATATAAAAAAATTTAAAAAGGCAATAGCATGAGTATAGCAGTTATAGGTGCAGGAAAGTGGGGTCAAGCTCTTCATTTTGCTATTTCACAAAATAATAGATGTAAAATAAGCTCTAGAACAAAAAAAAATATAGAAAATTTTGTTTCACTTAAAGAAGCACTAGAGTGCGAATATCTTGTTGTTGCACTACCTGCTCAAGTAGTAAGACAGTGGCTAAAAAAATATTTTAAGTACACAAATCAAAAAATTTTAGTTGCAGCAAAAGGCATAGAAAAAGGTTCAGGTGCTTTTTTAAACGATATTTATAAAGAGTTTATACCTGAAAAAAATCTCTCTTTTCTTTCAGGTCCATCTTTTGCAGCAGAGGTTATGAAGTCCCTTCCAACTTGTGTGGTAATTAACTCAAAAAATCAAGATTTAGCAGATGAGTTTGCGTCTTTTTTCCCTACTTTTATGAAAACATATACATCTTGTGATGTAATAGGAGCTGAAATTTGTGGGGCATATAAAAATGTTTTAGCAATTGCAAGTGGTATTTGTGATGGGTTAAATCTTGGCAATAATGCAAGGGCAAGTTTGATATCTCGTGGTCTAATTGAGATGAGAAGGTTTGGTAAATTCTTTGGGGCAGATGATGAAACATTTTTGGGTCTTAGTGGGGCAGGAGATCTGTTTTTAACAGCTTCAAGTGAGCTTTCAAGAAACTATAGAGTTGGTTTTTCTTTAGCTAAATTGAAGAGTTTAGATGAGATTTTAGAGGAGCTTGGAGAAGTAGCAGAGGGCGTATTTACAACTCAAGCTATATTAGAACTTTCCAAAAAACATGAAATATATACACCAATAGCAAGCGAAGTTTCACTTGTTTTAGGCGGTAAATCTCCTAAGCAAAGCTTGAAAGACTTGTTGGCATAATGAAATATATATTTATCTTTTTCTTCCTATTTTCAACACTTTTTGCAAAGTCACCATCACTAGATGAGATGATAGGACAGATGATTATGGTAGGAGTAAGTGGAAGTAGAACAGATGAAAAATGGGTTAAAAAACTTAAAGTGGATATTGAACAAGGAAAAGTTGGCGGAGTTCTGTTTTTTGCAAATAATATTCAAAGCCCTAAGCAGCTAAAAGAGTTAACTACATTTTTAAGCCCCAAAGATAGTAAATACCCACCTTTTATTGCTGTTGATCAAGAGGGAGGAGAGGTTCAAAGACTAAATAAAAAAAATGGATTTAGCTCATACCCATCGGCCGAAGATATAGCAAAAAATAGAACACTTGCACAGAGTTATGAAATTTATAAAAAGATGTCAGATGAGCTAAAAGAGTATGGGTTTAATCTAAACTTTGCTCCTGTTGTTGATCTAAATATAAATCAAAAATCGCCAGCAATTGGTGCAAAAAAGAGAAGTTACTCAGCATATGAGGAGATTGTCATAGCTTATAGTAGTGAATTTTTAAATGCTAGCAGTGATGCTGGTATAATTAGTGTTTTGAAACACTTTCCAGGTCATGGAAGTGCTTTAAATGATTCGCACAAAAGACTAACTGATGTCAGTAAAACTTGGGAATATAGAGAGTTAAAACCATATTATAATTTTATAAAGTATGAAAAAGTAGATGCTATCATGGTTGGACATATTAATCTTGATATTTTTGATAGTAAGTATCCAGCATCTCTATCTAAAAGAATAATAGAGGGACTTCTTAGAGGCAAGCTAGGATTTAAAGGTGTGGTTTTTAGTGATGATATGAATATGAAAGCAATAAGTGATATATATGGTTTTAAAAATAGTATAATCTTAGCTATAAATGCAGGTGTTGATGTTTTGGTTTACTCAAGCTATTTTACAAAAAATACAAGTGTGATTAATGATGTTACTAAAATTATAAAATCAGCAGTAAAAAACGGTGAAATTCGAGAAGAAAAGATAATAAACTCTTATAAAAGAATAGTAGGACTAAAAAATGGTATTAATTAAAAATGCGAAGTTAGCAAACCTTGATATTAAAGATATTTTGATTACAAATGGAAAAATTGCAAAGATTGAAAATAAGATAAAAACTGTTGATAATATGAGAGTTATTGATGCAAAAAAGTCTTTTTTATTGCCAGGCTTAGTAGACCTAAATGTAAGGTTAGCAAACTCATTTTTAAATAGAGATTCACTAAAAAAACTTACAAGAACTGCCTTGAGAGGGGGAGTAACTACAAGCCTAATTATGCCAGATTTTACTCCAAGACTAGATAATTCAACTCTTTTAGAACATTTTAAAATTAAAGCTCAAAACGAAGAGTGCGATTTTCATGTAGCAGCACCACTTTCAAATGAAGAGGATAAATTAAATAATATTGCTACTCTTTTAAAGCATGGTGCTACTGCAATTTGGACAACATCATCATGTAATCCAAATGTCCTTAAGCGAGGCTTTCAGTATGCGAGAATGAAACAAGCACCTATTTTTTGTAGATGTTATGATGAAAATCTTGATGATAGTGGGGTTATGAATGAAGGTGAACTCTCGTTTAGACTTGGGCTATCTGGCATATCAAAAGTATCAGAAAACTCAGAAGTAGCAAAAATTGCAGAGCTTTCTTTAATAAATAATACAAAGATTATCTTTCAATCTCTTTCAACAAAACGCTCTATTAATATAGTTAGAGAGATTAAAAAAATAAATAAAAATATTTTTAGTGAACTCTCAATCCACCATCTATGTAAAACTGAGGAGGCATGTGACGGTTTTAATACATATGCAAAAATTATGCCACCATTAAGAGATGAAATAGAGAGGTCTAAAATGCTGAGTGAATTAGCTCTTGGAAATGTAGATATACTTACAAGTGCTCACTCTCCAAAATCGGTTAGCTATAAAGATGTGGCTTTTGAAAATGCTGAGTTTGGAATTGGTTCTATTGAAGAGTATTTGTCATTATGTTATACACACCTAGTTAAAAGTGAGATTATAGATATGCAAAGGCTTACAGAGTTGTGTTCATTAAATCCAGCATTGATAATTGAGCAGGAAAATATAGGTAAAATTGAAGTAGGTTACAAGGCAGACATGGTTATATTTGATGAAAAGATAACTAAAACAGTATCCGATAAGACTTCACTTTATGATGGAGATGAACTTTTTGGCAAAGTAGTAAAAGTTTTTAAAGATGGTGAGCCAATAAAACTATAGTTTTCATTTTCAATTCATTTTTATACTCTATTATTTTGTTTTAAACATAGTTATGGAGTTAAGATGGAGAAGATAAGTAAAGATAGACTGTCTCTGGCATTATTGTTAATAATGCTTTTTGTTGGGATTAGTTTTTTAACAAGATTTGTATTTGTAGTTGCAAATATATCATACATAGATATTAGTATAATTGATATCTTAAAAATATTTTTATCAGGTTTTTTATATGATTTGTTGGCATCGTTGTATTATATTTCAATTATTAGTATTTATTTAATAATCGTTCCAAATCGTATATTTAATTCTAAATTACATAAAAATATATTTTATTTTTTTATAATAACACAAATTTTTGCTTTTATATTCAATAGTTTTTCTGAATGGTTTTTTTGGGATGAATTTGGTAAAAGATTTAATTTTATTGCAGTTGATTATCTTGTATATACTCATGAAGTTATAAGAAATATATTAGAGTCTTATCCTATACCTCTTTTGGTGAGCATTGTATTGTTATTGTCACTTATTAGCTTTTTCTTTTTATATAAGAAGTGTGTTATATTAAAAAATGCATTTACATCTACAGATAATTTCTTGCAAAGATTAAAAATTGGTGTAGTTTTTTTAATTTCGCCATTTTTTATTTTTACTGTTTTTGATAAACAAAATATATCTAATATTTCATCTAATTCTTATAATAATGAACTTGCTAAAAATGGGTTTTACTCTCTTTTTTCTGCATTTAGAAATAACTCATTAGATTATAATGAATTCTATAAAAAAGATAATATTGATAAAGTTATGGATAGACTATTAGAATTAGAAGGGTTTAACGGATCAAAGGTTAAGAAAGTAAGAAAAATTGGTAAAGAGAAAAAGCCAAATGTTGTTTTGATTATGGTAGAGAGTTTAAGCGCTGAATACATGGGCATCTTTGGCGATAAAAGAGGACTGACACCAAATTTAGATAAATTAGCAAAAAAATCTATATTTTTTAATAATTTTTATGCAACAGGAACAAGAACTGTAAGAGGTATGGAAGCTGTAACACTTTCACTGCCACCTACACCAGGAAGAAGCGTTGTTAAAAGACCAGATAACTTTGATATGTTTTCATCAGGATTTATTTTTAAAGATAAAGGATATGAAAATAAATTTATATATGCAGGGCATGGTTATTTTGACAATATGAATAGTTTTTTCTCACATAATGGTTTTGGTATTATAGATAGAACAGATATGGATGATAAGAAGATAATTTTTTCAAATGTATGGGGTGTTAGTGATGAAGATCTTTTTAGAGTAGTTCTTGAAGAGTCTGATAAGGCATTTAAAAATAAAAAACCATTTTTTAATTATGTAATGACAACATCAAATCATAGACCATATACATATCCTGAAGGAAGAATTGATATACCATCTCATACAGGAAGAAGTGGAGCTGTAATGTATACAGATTTTTCTATCAATAAGTTTATAAATGAAGCAAAAAAGAAGCCTTGGTTTGATAATACAATTTTTATAATTGTAGCTGATCATAATGGAGGAAGTGCTGGAAAAACTTCTTTGCCAGTGTGGAGATATAAAATACCATTTATTCTTTATGCTCCTAAAATTGTTAAACCAGAAGTCGTATCAAAGCTGTCTTCACAAGTTGATTTAATGCCAACGCTTTTTTCTCTTGTGAATTGGAGTTATGATAGTAAATTTTATGGGAATGATATTTTAGATGATAATTTTAAACAAAGAGCATTTATAGGTAATTATCAAAAACTTGGTTTATTGAAAAAAAATAGATTAACTATTTTAGAACCCAATAAAAGTACAAAGGAGTATGATATAATTGATCAAACACTTTATAATAATAAGTATAGAGATATAAATGTTATACCTAAAGATGAAGAGGATGCTATTACTTACTACCAGAGTGCTAGTTACATGTATAAAAATGGATTAAACAGATGGAAAAAACATTAAAATTGTATGTGTTGGTATAAAATATGAAAATTTTGATAATAGAAGATGATGAAAATATTCGTTCATTATTACATAGGGGTTTTATTGAGTATGGATTTAATGTCGAATTGGCAGAAGATGGTGAAGATGGTGAGTATATGGCTACTATAAATCAATATGATGTTATTGTTTTAGATTGGATGTTACCACAGAAAAATGGTATAGATATTTTAAAAAACTTAAGAAGCAATAGTATTAAAACACCAATTATCATGTTGAGTGCAAAATCTGATATTGATGATAAGATTTTAGGTTTAAAACATGGTGCTGATGATTACCTATCTAAACCATTTAGTTTTAAAGAGTTAAGAGCAAGAGTGGAGTCTCTATATAGAAGAGCTATATCAGATGGATCAAATATTATGAAGATAAAAGATATTGAGTTAAATATCTCTTTGAAAAGAGTTATAAAAAACAGTGAAGAGATATCTTTAAATCTTAAGGAGTATGAGTTACTCACTTTTTTATTTAAACATAAAAATGCAATGGTATCAAATTCTATGATTCAAGAGCAATTGTGGTCGAATAATGACTTTATAAATAGTAATGTTATTCAAGTAACTATTTATAATCTAAGAAAAAAAATAGGCAAAGAGTACATAAAAAGTTATCGCGGGCTAGGTTATAAAGTTGAAGATTAGGCATTTAAAACTTAGAGTACTTTTATGGTTTGGTTTTGTTAGCAGTATAGCATTTTTTTTAATTAGTTTTATCTTATACAATACACTAGAACATTCTATAAATAACAAATCGATAAATAGTATGTATGAAATGGCCGAATATATAGAGTATACTCTTTGGATTTTAGTACCTATTTTACTTATTATTTTGATATTTTTAGTCAGTAGGGTCATAGATAAAGTTTTAAATCCTATAAAAGAGATAACTAAAACAGCAAATGAAATAAGTATTAGCGATTTTTCAAGTAGCATAGAAGAACCCACTGATAATGATGAGGTAAGAGAGTTTGTAAGGTCTTTTAATGGTATGATATATCGACTAAAAGATGGTGTAGAAAGAATGGATAGGTTTAATCACGATGTATCACATGAATTAAAAACACCTTTGACAGTTATAAAGGGAGAAGTTGAGATAACATTAGATAGACCAAGAAAATCAGCGGAATATATAAAAAGTTTACAAATTATAGGTGAAGAAGCATCACAAATAGAAAATATGATTAAGTCTCTTCTTTTTTTATCTAAATACTCTAAATCAAATATTAAGCATTCATTTGAATTTTGTGAATTAGATTATATACTTTTTAAAGTTTTGGATAGATATAAAATTCAACTTAAAAACAAAAATATAAATATTCACCTAAAAAATATAGAAAAAATTAAGAAAAAAGTCAATCCTGTCTTAATAGAGTCTATTTTTTCAAATTTAATAGATAATGCCATAAAATATAGTAATAAAGATAAAAATATCTATATATCACTTTTTCAAAAGGAGAAAATACGCTTTATAATCGAAGATGAAGGCATAGGTATACCAAAAGATAAGATACAAAAACTTACACATAGATTTTATAGGGTTGATGAATCAAGAAACAGAAAAATAAAAGGTTTTGGATTAGGATTAAGCATAGTAAAAAATTCAGTTGAGCTTCATGATGGTACTATGCATATAGAGTCTAAAGAAAAAAAAGGTACTATTGTTATAATTGATTTATAATAAAATGATAAAATAACAATTTTAAAGGATCAAATTGAAAATTACACAGTATAGACTTATCTTTTTAGTATCGTTATTTTTTGTTTTATTTGATAACTATTCATTTTTTGAAAATGTATTAAAGGTATATCCATTTGAGCAAAACAGTTATTATGTGGTTTCTACAGGACTATTTTTACTTCTGTTTTTAGTGCTGTTTTTTACTCTTTTAAGTTCAAAGTTTACTACAAAACCACTTTTAATTTTAACATTGGTTGTATCAGCTTTTACTAGTTATTTTATGAATACATATCATATTATAATTGATGATAGTATGATAAGAAACTCTTTACAGACAGATATGGCAGAGTCGATGGATCTTTTTACTTTTAAATTAGTTTTATATGTTTTATTTCTAGGAATTTTACCTTCATATTTAGTTTATAAGAGCAAAATAGAGTATAAAAGTTTTGGAAAAGAGTTGTTTTTAAAGCTTAAAACTATTGTTCTTAGTATTTTATTAATAGTTATTATTTTATTTAGTTTTAGTAAGTTTTACACATCGTTTTTTAGAGAAAATAAACCGCTTAGATACTACACTAACCCTACATATTGGATATATAGTATAGGTAAGTATATAGATAGAACATACAATACTCAACCATTAGTTTTAAAAGAGATTGGGTTAGATGCAAAAATAGATTCTAATTCATCAAAAAGAAAAATAGTTATTATGGTTGTTGGAGAAGCTGCAAGAGCAGATAGATTTTCACTAAATGGATATAATAGAGATACAAATCCACTACTTAAACATGAAAAATTAATAAATTTTTCAAATATGTACTCATGTGGTACAAGTACGGCTCATAGTGTACCTTGCATGTTTTCTATGTATGATAGAGAAGATTATAACTATAAAAAAGGAATAAGTACTGAAAATGTGCTCGATGTTATTAATAGAACGAAAAAAGTAGATATTTTATGGAGAGATAATAACTCTGATTCAAAAGGTGTTGCTTTAAGGGTTGATTATGAAGGGTTTAAAAGTTCAAATAAGTTTGTTAGATGTGAAGGTGAGTGTAGAGATGAAGGAATGCTTGTTGGACTTGATGAAAGAATTAAAAATGCAGGTAGTAAAGATGTATTAATTGTTCTTCATCAGATGGGCAACCATGGACCAGCGTATTATAAGCGGTATCCAAAAGAGTTTGAAAAATTTAAACCAGTATGTAAAACAAATCAAATTGAAAAATGTACTCAAGAAGAGGTTAGCAATGCCTATGATAATGCAATTCTCTATACCGACTATTTTTTAACTAAAGTTATTGAGTTTTTAAAACCATATAGTAAGGGCAATGAAGTTGCAATGCTTTATATGAGTGATCATGGAGAGAGTTTGGGAGAAGGTGGGGTGTATCTACATGGACTTCCATATTTTATGGCTCCTGATGCACAAAAACATATAGGATCTATGATTTGGTTTGGGGATAGTAACAAAACAGATAAATTTTCTCGTATTGAAAATATGAAATTTTCACAAGATAATCTTTTTCACACTTTATTAGGTCTATTTGATATAGATACAGAGGTATATAACAATAAAAAGGATATGTTTAAATGAGAAATCAACCAAAATACAACTTCTTTAAAAATACAACCTATGCACTAAATGGTCTAAAAGATATTATAAAATATGAGAGTTCATTTAAAATAGAACTTATAATTTGTATTTTTTTAATTCCATTAATATTTTTTATAGATATACCACTTGTTGAAAAACTTTTCCTTATTACTACTATGGTAGGAGTAATAATAGCTGAAACAATTAATAGTGCGATTGAGCGTGTTGTAGATCTTGTTACTTTAGATCACAATGTAATGGCAGGGCGAGCAAAGGATGTTGGTAGTGCAATTGTATTTTTAAGTATTTGTCTTAGTGTTATTACTTGGGGAATTATCTTAGTAAAAAATTTTGGCTAAGTAAAGACCACTAGAAGGTATTACCCCTGTCGAGTGCTTGATAATACAACTTAATTGCTCATTTAAATGCTGAGAAGTTAAATTATCTTTCATAGTTTCAAGTGCGAAATTAGACATCATTCTTACTTGACTTCTTAAAAATGAGTTTCCTAAAAAGTATATAACTGTAAATTTACCGTAGTTATAAGCACCTGCCTTAAAAATCTCTCTAACATCAGATGAAGTCTGACTACCCTGTTTTTTAAAATTTTTAAAATTGTGAATTCCAACAAATTGTTTTACAATATTATCTAGTTTTTGTGTATCTATATACTCTACATGTAGAGCATAATCGCTCAAAAAAGGCTGATAACTTCCACTATACAAAACATACCTATATAATCTTTTCTTTGCACTAAATCTTGCATGAAATTTATTTTCAACAGCTTCTATATTTTTGATGTATATATTTGGTTTTATTATGCGATTCAACTCTTTTTTGAGTCTTTTTAAATCATACCAAAAGTCTGGTATATCGCAGCTGATTACTTGAGAAATAGCATGAACTCCTCTATCTGTTCTTCCACTTCCAACTAGATTTGTGTCTATATTAACTTGTTTGAAGGCTTTTGTTAGCTCACCAGCTACGGTTTTAACTTTTTGAAGATTGTTTTGTATTTGAAAGCCATTGAACTTGCTACCATCATAGCTTAGCTGTATCTTTATATGCATTAGTATCTAAGGGCTATTTTTTTTCTATAAAATATATATGAAATTAACATTGATGATAAAAATATTATTAAAACTGCATAGAGATGAGCATACCTAACTAGCAAAACTCCAGGTACTAGATAAGCAAAAATAACAGTAGTCATAGATAAATATATACCACTCTTTTCATACCTATATGTTACAATCCCTATTGCAACTGCAAATAGTACTGTTGCTAGAGGAAATAAGGCAATTAGCATAAAAAATGACAAATCATATGCCCTTTTTTTGTTATTGAGTGCTTTTTTCCAATAATCTACAATACCTACTACGCTGCTTACTCTATCTTTTGGTTCACTATTTAGGTACATTTCTTTAAAATCAACTTGCTCAATTTTGTTTTTTGTTATTTCAAATGCTTTACCATTATCAAGTTTTAGTTTAAGTGTACCTTTATTGTTGTTTAGATTCGCACTTTTTGAAGTAATAATTTTTTCACTACTGTTTTTACTCTCTTCTTGATATAGTACAATACCGCTATAACTGTCTTTTTTGTTACTTTTATCAATATAAACTAACCAATCAGAAAATTTTTGTCCAAACTCTGTTGCTTTGATGTTGAATTTAGCTTCCGCTCTTTTATAGTCTAAAAAGTTCGCATTTAATTGCTTAGCAATTGGAATTAAAACTAAAATATTTACTATTAGTAAAGTTGAAAGTATAACTGCTGCGATAACAAAAAGCCTTACAATCTTTTTTGGTTGATAGCCAAGTGTAAAAAGAACTATTGTTTCATTCTCTTTTGAGAGGTTAAACAAAGAGATACAAAGAGCAACAAAAAATGTTATTGGAAGAGTATATAAAAGTATATTTGGTAACAGATATAGATACATTAAGCCAAGTTCATAAAAGTTTATATGTATTACAGCTGTAATACTTGCTATTTTAATAAAGAAAACAATAGATGTTATAAAGAAAAGTGTAAAAAACAGTGATGCAAATAGTGAACTAAAGTGTCCCAAAAGATAGTGGCTTACTCTACCCATAAATCATCCTTAAAATAGACATAACTTCTGCTTTAAACACCCATGTAATATATAGTCCAAGTGCCAAAAATGGTATAAAAGGCAACTCATATCCCTTTTTCTTAACTATCATAAAAACAGGAAGTGCAATGAGTGCAGATATATAAATTGCAGCAAGTCCAAGCTCAAGCCCTACAGTAGCACCAATAACACCTGCAATGATAATATCAGCTTCACCCATTGCCTCTCTTTTTATAACCCAAGAAACAACGATACGAAGGAGTGCAAATCCACCTGCAAGAAGAAGGGCATCGTTAAGTGAGATCATAAAATCATCTACAAAAAGTGACACAAAAAGAGCTGGTATACTTATACTGTCTGGTACAGCCTTGTATTTTAAATCAATCACACTAAGTGCTAAGAGCATAGTAAAAAGTGTAGAGACAATAAGTGCATTAGATACGGAGTCAATTTGGTAGGCAGTAGAGACAAATATAAATGTAGTCAATACTTCAATGATAGGATATTGTATAGAGATTTTTTCTTTACAAAAAGCACACTTACCTCCAAGAAAAACCCAAGAAAAGATAGGTATATTGTGGTACCATTTTAGCGGATGTTTGCATATAACACAGTGTGAAGCAGGCAAAGAGATACTTTTACCTTTTGGAACTCGTATGATAACAACATTTAAAAATGATCCAACAGCTAGACCAATAAAGCCAAAAAATATAACCAATGCTAAAGTAGATGTAATCATAATGCTCCATACCTCCTAGATGTTGTTCTGTATTTTGCAAGAACAGTTTCAAGCTCTCCTGTACTAAAATCTGGCCATAAAGTGTTTGTAAAAAATAGTTCAGCATATGCACTTTGCCAAAGTAAAAAGTTTGAAAGTCTTTGGTCGCCGCCCGTTCTTACAAGAAGATCGACATCTGGAAAACTTGAAGTATCTAGCATATTAGATATGTCCTCCTCTTTTACCAATTGTCCTTTTTGAATCAGTTTGTTTACACATCTTGTTATCTCATCTCTTGAGCCATAGTTTATAGCAAGTATTTGTGTTAATCCAGTACATTTTATAGTTTCTTCTTTCGCACGAAGAATTGTTTTTTGTAAAGATTTTGAGAATTTACTAATATCTCCAATAACATCAAACTTGATGTTGTTTTTAAGTAGTGTTTTTATCTCTTTTTTTAAAAATCTACTAAGAAGTTTCATTAAAAATTCCACTTCTGCTTTTGGTCGTTTCCAATTTTCTGTACTAAATGCATAAAGAGTTAGATACTTAACACCAATCTTTGCACAATACTCAGTAATGATTCGTACATTTTCTGCACCCATCTCATGTCCAGAAGATCGACTTTTATTTTGACGCTCTGCCCATCTTCCATTGCCGTCCATTATGATTGCTAAGTGATCTAAATTATTTATCAAATTTAACCTTTCAAATCTAGTATCAATCTATCTGAGCTAAAAAGGGGCTCAATTGGTTTTACTATTTGTATATAAGAAGTGATTCCACTTCTTTGTAAAAAGTAATAAGTTTTATCAAAAAGAACATCTAAACGAAAAGTTTCACCTTCTACAATCCCCCTAAGAGGACCTAAGTTTTCAAAAGCAGAGTAAAACTCCATATATTCATTGCCTAGTTTTATTTGTAGTAAGTTAGGTATAGAGTTGTGTTTAAGAGGAAGATGAATGATGTTCTCTTTTAGTGCTAAAAGCATATCACTGAAGAGCATAAAATCATCTTTTTTTGTACTATCTTTTTCAAGATTTTCTATTATCCACTCTTTAAAAGTGCTTATTGGTGAAGGAACTTGCGAGATTTGTTTTAAAAATTCTGTAACTTCTATATCTAAAAAGTTTTTTTTGTTTTGTAAAAAATCTGGTTTTTTTACAAGATTTGATATAGTAATAATACCGTTCTTCCCCTCACCAAAACTACCCCAGTAGCTTGCACCATGCTCCAGCTCTTTTTTTGATTTAGTTGTAAACTCTTTTGTTCCTAAAAGAAGTTTGTATCTATCCAAGCTAAGTACTTTTAGAACTTTTATGGTTATTGGAAGTGAGCCATTAAATCTATGAGCTCCTTTGCTGCTGATAGAAGAGTCGAGTTTAGCTAACTTTGAAATAGTGTTCATCATATGTTTTTTGAAAGCTCAACTATCTGTTTTGCAATTTCATGTTTTGATGCAAATTTAAGTGCAACATCACTATCTTTTGTAATAAAAGTAACTTCATTCTGATTACTTCCAAAACTGTTTTTAGATTCTAATACATTTAGGCAAACAGCATCAAGAGATTTTTTCACAAGCATATCTTTTGCACTTTTTAAAGCACTATTTTTATCTATCTCAGCCTTAAAACCTATAGTTTTCATACCTTTTTTATCTAGATTTAAAAGAATATCTTCATTTTTAACAAGCTCTAGACTCCATTCTTGACCAAGATTCTCTTTTTTTAGTTTTCCATTTGTTATATGTTTTGGGACAAAATCACTAATCGCAGCACACATTACAAGGTAGCATCCTCTACATGTAGAGCTCTCAATAGCACTTTTAAATTCAGATGAGCTTTGTACTAGAATCGGCTCTACATGTAGAGGCTCTTTTGAGCTGATGAGTGTTACATCTGCACCTGCAAGAAAGTAAGCATATGCTAGAGCATCTGCTTGTTTGCCACTTGAAAAGTTTGTAATACATCTTACATCATCGATTTTTTCTACACTCCCACCACCTGTCACTACTACTTTTTTATCAATCCAAAAATCATCTTTTAAGAGTTCACGAGCAGTTATATCAAAGATTTTTTGAGGTTCTGCAAGGGCACCAGTTCCTTCATCTAAGCAAGCTAAAAGTTTATTTTGTGGTTCACAGATTATGAAGTTTTGTTTTCTAAGTTTTTCTAAACTATCTTTAGTTATAGGGTTTAAAATCATATTTGTATTCGCAGAAGGGGCTATAATGACCTGTTTATTGAAGGCAAGTATGGTTTGAGTAAGAAGATTATCAGCAATACCATTTGCTAGTTTGTTTATACTGTTTGCAGTTATAGGAGCTATAAGAAAGATATCTGCCCATTTACCAATGTGTATGTGGTTTAGCTCATCTGCCCAGCTTTCACTTTGTGAATGTAGGACACAATTTTGGCTAATAGCCTCAAAGGTAAGAGGGGTAATAAATCTTTTTGCTTCCTCGCTCATGATAACTCTTACATTTGCTCGTGCTTTTATAAACAGACGAATAATCTCAAGAGTTTTGTATATAGCGATGCTTCCTGTAACACCAACTAAAATATTTTTGTTTTTAAGCATTGTTTTTTCCGAAGAATTTATAAAAGAAGTCATCTAGTATTTTCATCTTTACTCTTGCAATTGCTAGTGATCCTTTTTTTACATTTTGTGTAACGGTTGTTCCACTTGCAATGATGACATCATCTTCAATCGTAACTGGAGCAACAAGTTGTGAGTCACTTCCAACAAACACATTTTTACCTATAATCGTTTTGTATTTTGCTTTACCATCATAGTTACAAGTAATAGTCCCACAACCTATGTTTGTACCACTGTCTATTTCACTATCGCCTAAGTAACTTAGATGTCCTGCTTTTACACCGTTTAGAGTTGATTTTTTTATCTCTACAAAGTTTCCTATTTTACTATCAATTAGAACAGATTTTGGTCTTATCCTTGCCATTGGACCAACTTCGGAATTTTTTATCATACTATCATCTACAACAGAATTTGTTTTTACAATAGAGTTTATAATTTTACTACCATTTAAAAGTGAAACACCACTCTCTAAAACAGATTCACCCTCAATGATAACATCACTCTCAATATATATAGTTTCAGGTAGTCTCATACTAACACCTGCCTCCATAAATCGTCTTTTAATTCTTCTTTGCATAATCTCTTCAGCGATACTAAGATGATATTTAGAATTTACACCCATAAATGTTTGTTCATTAACTTGTACTGCTTTTACTGTTATATTTTGCTCATTTGCGATACTAACTAGATCGGTTATATAATACTCTTTTTGGCTATTGTCGTTTGAAAGTTTTTGTAAGTTTTGACTTAAAAAGTTTGTTTCAAAAAGGTAGACACCTGCATTTACATTTTTGATTTTTAGTTCATCTTCATTTGCATCTTTATGCTCTACTATTTTAGATACTCTATTTGAGCTATCCATAACAACTCTTCCGTATCCTGTTGGGTCACTACATGTAAAACTACTCATAACAACTTTTGTATTTTCTGTAAAAAAAGCTTTCATATCATCAGCTTCCAAAAGAGGCATGTCGCCATTTAGTACTAAAACTCTTTCATACTTTGGCTTAACACCCATGATTGCACCACCAGTACCAGGGTAGTTTTTGTGGTCTTGTAGTACATAGTTTAGGTTCTGAAAATCTGTATTCATTTTTTTTTGGATTAGTTCTGCTTGGTGATGTAGGATTACATGTATATCATCAGAGATTTTTTGAGCCTCTTTTATGATGTGATACAGCATAGAAAATCCACTAATTTCATGTAAAACTTTTGGTTTTTTTGATTTCATTCTTGTACCAAATCCAGCAGCCATAATAGCAATAGATGTATTCACCTAAACCCCTTAGAGTAAATTTTTTATTTGAATAGACGATATTTTAACTAAATAATGTTTTAATCGTTATAAAATGGTTCTTTTAACCACTTTTTAACATAAAAACAAATAAACTATGTAAAAATATAGAATTATGCAAGGACGCACATGGATTTAGGAACGGTCGTTGGTTTAGTACTTACATTGGCACTACTTTTTGGTGCTATGGCTATGGGTGTTGGTATCGGCCCTTATATCGATATTCCATCTATATTGATTGTTTTTGGTGGTACGACAGGTGTTCTTTTAGTCGGCTTTAAAATGGAGCAGATGAAGAGTCTTTCCAAAGTTTTTATGATTGCAATTAAGCCTCCACAAGAAGATGTTCCAGCACTTATAAAAAAAATGGTTGAATACTCAACAAAAGCTAGAAGAGATGGCATACTAGCTCTCGAAGCTGATGCAAATAGCGAAGAAAATGAGTTTTTAAAAAAAGGTCTTAGTATGGCAGTAGATGGAAATGAGCCAGATACGATTAGAGATCTTCTTGAGATAGATATGGAACAAACAAGTTCTCGTCATCAATCAAATGCACAAATTTTTGAACAGATGGGTGGTTTTTCAGGTGCTATGGGTATGATTGGTACTCTTATAGGTCTTGTTGCGATGCTCTTAAATATGGCAGATCCTTCAGCAATTGGTCCTGCTATGGCAGTTGCGTTACTTACAACCATGTATGGTGCTATGATTGGTAACATTGTTGGTGGTCCGGTTGCTAATATACTTGGTATTAGAGATGCCGATGAAACGCTGGCAAAAACACTCATACTAGAGGGTATTATGGCTATCCAAGCAGGAGATAATCCAAGAACTTTAGAGGGTAAACTTTTATCATTTTTGCCACCTAAAGAGAGAACTTCACAGTTTGATTAGGCAAAAAAATGGGTAAACAAAAATGTCCTGATTGTCCTAAATGTATGCCAGGATGGCTTGCTGCATTTGGTGATTTGATGTCACTACTTCTGTGCTTTTTTGTTCTTCTTCTTTCCATGTCAACTATGGATGCAAAAAAAATTCAAGAGGCTATTGGCTCACTTGCAGGTGCTCTTAGTGTTCTTGAGGGTGGAACTAAAACAGAGATAAGTCGAGAAAGACAACAACAGGCTACTCCGATTGAGACAAGTGAGGAGACATCAAATAGAGTTGTAACTACTCAACTCAAAAAAGCAATTACCGAAATAAACGAGATGCTAAAGACTTCAGGTGGACCAGAAATTCAACTAGAAGAGGCAGAAGATGGCTTTATAATAAGACTTCCAGATGGGCTTCTTTTTAAACCAGGCTCTGCAGTGATACAAAACGAAGATGCACTTCTATTTTTAAAACGAATTGCACTTATAGTTAAAAAACTTCCGGAAAAACTTCATGTACGGGCAAGAGGGCATACAGATATAAATCCACCAGATAGTACTAGTCCATATAAAGACAATTGGGAACTCTCAACTGCTAGAGCTGTTAGTGTTGTCAAAGAACTTATAAAAAACAGTGTTGATCCTAAAAAAATATCTGCGGCAGGAAAAGCTGAGTTCGACCCTATCGCTTCAAATGCAACTGAAGAAGGAAGAGCTAAAAATAGAAGAGTAGATTTGCAATTCTTTTCATTAGATAATGGTATGAAAGATAGGGCTCAAAAAAGTGTACTTGATACAGCAGCTAAGGCAAAATAATTGAATAGAATATTGATTTCTTTTTTACTTTTAGGAACAAACCTGCTTGTAGGTGCAGATGCAATTCCAACAGTAAATTTAAGTCTAACGGCACCTGATTCTCCACAGCAGTTAGTTACTAGCTTAAACCTTCTTGTTGTACTTACTATTTTAGTTTTGGCTCCTTCTATTATATTTATAGGCACTAGTTTTTTGAGACTAATTGTTGTCTTTTCATTTTTAAGACAAGCACTTGGAACACAGCAGATGCCACCAAATCAGGTTTTAGTTTCACTTGCTCTGATTTTGACATTTTTTATTATGGAGCCTATTGCTACAAAATCTTACAATATAGCTGTAAAGCCATATTTAGCACAAGAGATTGGTTATCAAGAGGCATTTGAGAAGGGTGTTCAGCCATTTAAGGCTTTTATGGTAAGAAATACAAGAGAAAAGGACCTTGCACTATTTTTTCGTATAAGAAACTTAGATAACCCAAAAAATATTGAAGATGTACCTCTGACTGTTGCTATGCCAGCATTTATAATAAGTGAATTAAAAACAGCCTTTCAAATAGGTTTTTTGCTATTTCTTCCATTTTTGGTTATAGATATGGTTGTGGCTTCAGTTCTCATGAGTATGGGTATGATGATGCTTCCACCTGTTATGATTTCCTTACCATTTAAACTACTTATATTTGTTCTCGTAGATGGTTGGAATTTGCTTGTTGGAAATCTAGTGGCTAGTTTTCATTAGAGATATTTTTAGCAAAATAGATAAGGTTTTCACCCCAGTTTTTAGCAAGTGGACTGATTTTTATTACAGGTATTTTTAGCTCATTTGATATCTGTTTTGCAATTGCGTCTGAGAATTCAGGTGAGGTAAATATGGCATTTACTTTCTCTTTTTTTGCTTTTTCTATTAGTTGCTTTAACTCTTTTGGTTTTGGACTTTTACCAGCTACTTCTATTGGGATTTGAGTGATATTATACTCTTTTGAAAAATATCCCCAAGATGGATGAAATATCATAAATTTACTATTGGGCTTAATTATATTTTTTATTTTTTTATCAATACTTGTTATATATTCTAAATATCTTTTTAAATTTTCTTTATAATACTTTTGATTTTCAGGATCAAAGTCAGCCAATGCCTCATAGATATTTTGAGCTATAATTTTTACATTTTTAGGATTTGTCCATATATGTGGATCTTTTGCTTCTATTTCATGTTCTTCGGCTCTATGTGAATGTTCTAACATGTTAATTTTTTTTATATTTTTAGAACTATCTATGATAATCATATTTTGATTTTGATTTTGAAATCTTTTTAGCCAAACATCTTCAAACTCAACACCTATCGAAAAGTATAGTTCTGCTTTTGATATAGCTTTCATCTGCGATGGTTTTGGCTCATAAGTATGAGGAGAGTTGCCTGGTTTTACCATAAGTGTTATATTGACTTTATCGCCACCAATGGCTTGTACGAAAGTTTCTTGAGGAGCTATGCTCACTATAACATTGACATTTGCAAATACAAATGAAGAAAGTGTAAGTAGTATAAATAGTATTTTTTTCATAGGTGAAATTATACAACTTTTACTGCTACATGTAAAGCTCAAACCTATCCATTTGATTTAAAAGTGAATCAAATAGCTTTTGAGCATGTTCTAGCATCTTTTGATTTTGGTTTTGTGCTCTTTGAAGTATGCTGTCTATGGTTTTTAGGGTTTTATCGCTTA
>JALSME010000101.1 GCA_026987955.1 Sulfurospirillum sp. | reverse complement strand
TGGTTTTGCATATATTTCCTTTACTTGCAAGCACTCCCAAACTGTGAGAGCACAAAATATTATCGTAGTCTAACCACGATATAAGGCGTGATTTTAGCATAAATCTCAGATTATGTCCATACTCTGGCTTGGTAGAGATTTGGTTTTTTATTACGAAAAAAAATATATTGCTTAACCCAATAGATATATGTTCTCTTAGTAGAGTAGCCATAATGTATAAAAGGAATCTTGTCTGCGAGTTGCTGAGACTGCAAGGGGTTATGCAAGAAGTCTAATAGTTTCTTTTTTAATTTTCACTGTATAGTCCCCTCTTGAGCTAATTAAGTAAATTTTCCGAAATACTCTTCAATAGAGCTCAGCTCGACTATTATACATCTACACAAACTTATCTAAAATTTTATAATTTAAAGGCACCTCTCAAAATAGGGAACGTGTCATAACTTCCACTTTATGCTACCTATAATGAACAAAAATTAGGAAAATAAGACTTAATATGGCATGATTTAAAATCATAAATAGAAGTGTCTTTCAAGTGTTAAAAGCCTTAAAGAAAGGTGTTTATATCATGTACTATAGTTGTAGTTTAGTATTAATTTCGCCTTACATTAACATATTTGCTATAATACTGAGGACATAAGGGTTTTTAGAGGTGCTCTTAAGTTAATTAGCTATTGGAGTAATAAATGCAGCCAAGTGTTGAGATTGTAAATTCTGATACCATGACTACTTTTGTGTGTAGAGGGTCATGGACACTTGAAAATGTAACTAAGCTATCAAAGAGTATGCCCTCGACATGTAGAGCTAAAGGTGTAGTTTTTGATTTTTCACATATTGATGAGTTTGATACTCATGGTATATTACTTATAATTGAGACCATAAAAAAACTAGAATCACAAAACTATCAAGTAGAAAAAAAAGGACAAAGTAAGGACTTTTTAGCTCTTTATGAGGTTTGTGAAATCAACTTTCCTAAAAAAATAGAACTAACAATCAAACATAATATAGCAAATGAATTTTTTTATAAACTAGGACATCTTATAAGTGAGTCAAAAAAGACTCTTATTAGCTTTTTCTCTTTTGTTGGTGGACTTACTGAAGCTGTTGGTATTTTGGTTTTTAAGCCACAAAACATAAGATTTAAGGCGACTTTTTACCATATAGAAAATAGCGGTCTTAAAGCACTTCCTATTATACTTCTTACCTCTTTTCTTATTGGTATTGTTATTGCTTTTCAAGGGGCTGTTCAGCTCGAAAAATTTGGAGCAAATATCTTTATAGTAGAGATGGTGACAATCTCAGTTACAAGAGAGCTTGCACCTTTGATCACTGCTATTGTAATCGCAGGACGAAGTGCGTCTGCTTATACTGCACAAATTGGGGTTATGAAGATAACAGAAGAGATAGATGCCATGAAGACTATGGGTTTTTCTGTTTGGAATTTTCTCATCATTCCTCGTGTTTTTGCTTTGATTATCTCTCTTCCTTTGGTTGTATTTTTTGCAGATGTCATCTCTATACTAGGTGGTATGCTTGTCGCTGCTTTGCAGCTTGGGATTAGCTTTGAAGAGTTTGCTAACCGTATGCAAGAGAGTGTTGAGATAAAACATATAGTCATAGGACTTATAAAAGCACCTATATTTGGCTGGATTATTGCAGTAATCGGCTGTTTCAGAGGGTTTCAGATCAACAGTTCGACCGAGAGTGTTGGAAACTATACAACTATAAGTGTGGTAAACGCTATCTTTTGGGTGATTGCAATGGATGCTGTGATTTCGGTTTTTCTAACGGAGCTTGGGTTATGAGTAGTGTAATAGTTGCAAAAGATATTGTGACTAAATTTGGACAAAAAATCATCCATAATAAGATAAGTTTTGAAGTAAAAAAAGGTGAGATATTTGGTATCTTAGGCGGAAGTGGAAGTGGAAAAACAACGCTACTTCGCGAGATGATTCTTCTTCAAAAGCAGCACTCAGGATTGTTAAAGGTTTTAGAATATGATGTAAAAAATCTATCCAATAGGGAAGCAAATGAGCTTAGAAGCAGATGGGGAGTGCTTTTTCAGTTTGGAGCACTATTTAGCTCACTCACAGTTTTAGAAAATGTATCGATTGCCCTGAAAGAGTATACTGACCTTTCAAGTAGTGCCATAACAAAAGCAGCACTTATGAAACTCAAAATGGTAGGGCTATGCGAAGATGTGGCAAATCTGTACCCAAGTGAGCTTAGTGGTGGTATGAAAAAACGGGTAGGACTTGCAAGGGCACTAATCCGTGACCCTAAGCTTCTGTTTTTGGATGAACCAACTAGTGGGCTTGACCCAAAAAGTGCGAGAGATTTTGATAAACTAATAGTTGCACTAAGGGATACTTTGGGAATAACTGTTATAATGGTAACACATGATAAAGATACTATAAGCTCAGTGCTTGATAGGTTTATAATACTGCATGATACAAAAATGGCATTTTTAGGTAATATATTGGAATTAAAACAGAGTAAAGATGAAAAATTGAAAGAGTTTACAGATGGAAAATAGGGTTAGTTACATACTTATTGGGCTTTTTGTTTTTGCGCTTAGCTTCTCTACAGTTGCTGCTATATTATGGCTAGGAAAGTATGCACAAAATGAAAACTATAACTTCTATAAAGTTATCACACATCAGAGTGTTTCGGGACTTAATCCAAAGGCACCAGTGAAACTAAGAGGTGTAAGTGTAGGTGAAGTAAAAGATATCTATATCAACACAGAAAATTCTGAAGAGGTGATAGTGCTTATAAGAGTAAAAGAGAACACTCCAATCAAAGAGGATACTCATGCACTTATAAACTTACAGGGTATCACAGGACTTAGTTATATCGAACTCGAGGGCGGAACGAACTCTTCAAAGCTGCTAAAAACAGGAGATAGTGAAGAGGAGTATGGCATAATAAACACCAAAGATTCTATCATCGAGAGGGTAGATAAGACTTTAACAGATATTGGAAATAAAACCAATAGAATGCTAGATAAAACAGATGAAGTAATGAGTACCAAAAACTTAAAAAACTTTGAGAAAATTTTAGAAAACTTGGTAGAGGTTACAGCTACAATGACAGCAACTATGCAGATGATTCAGGCTAAAGATAAACAGCTCAATAATCTAATTCAAAAAGGGGTAGAGTTTGAGCAAGCAGTAATTGATGCAGCTAATGAGGTTAGAAAAACTTCACAAGAGATGGGGGTTGATAGTCATGCAACACTCATAAGTATGCAAGAAGCATCTGCAACAACTTCAAGAGTTATGGAAGCACTTGACGATAAACTAAAAGAGGGAAAATTAGATATTGATTTGATTGTAAGAGAGAATTTACTTCCATTTCAAAATGATTTGAATGATTTAAGGACGCTAATTATAGAATCAAAAGAGTTAGTGTCGCAACTTCGTGATAGCCCAAGCGATATACTGTTTAAAGAATCTACCGTTGAGTTAGCACCTTCAGAGGAGAAAAGATGAGATATTTAGTTTTAGTTATAGTCCTATTTTTTGTTGGTTGTAGTACAAAAGATGTTAGTTTAAAACCTTCAAACTATAGATTAGAGCCAAACTATCCGATTTATATTGAGAATTCAGGTGATGATAGAGTATTAAGAGTACAAAGAGTAGAGGGAGATAGTGCTGTTATGACTCGCTCAATACTTTATAAAAAAGATGGAGCACTAAAACCCTACAAGTATGGTAGATGGAGCGAACTTCCTGCAACAAGACTACAAGAGATTTTTATTGAATCTATTGAAAAACAGGGTATTTTTAAAGCTACAGTTTCAAGCAGATCATATGCTATGGCAGATCTTATTTTGGAGAGTACTTTAGAAAACTTTGAAGAGGTTTTTAAAGATGATAAACCATATGTTCATGTAAAGATAAGATTTAGACTTATAACAAGACAAGGAGCTCATATAGTAGGCTCAAAGTTAGTAGATGCTACATATATAGTGGAACAAAAAGAGGCAAGTGGGGCTGTTTTAGCATTTAACAAGGCAGTAGAAAAAGTAGTTGTAGATTTATTGGGGTGGCTACATGAACAAAGAAAATAGTTTTGATACACATAAAATGTGGATTTCTCTAGCGGCATTTGTTATTATAGTTGCTGGTGTTAAAGCGGCATCTGCTATAGTAATCCCATTTTTACTTTCAGTTTTTATTGCAACTATCAGTGCACCTGCTATATTTTGGCTAGAAAAACTGAAAATACCTAGAATTTTGGCTTTTCTGATGGTCTTAGCTTTAGTTATTTTTATGTTGTTTGGTTTTGGTTATATTTTATCAACTTCTGTGGACAGTTTTTTAGCAAATACTCCTCAATATGCAGAAAAAATCAAAGAGATTATAGGTGCAGTACAAGTAGTTTTAGATAAGTTTGGGATTAAGATTTCTAAAAATGACTTGGAAACTATACTAGATCCATCTGGAGTGCTTAACTTTGCAGGGGGATTTTTAAAATCTTTTACAGCGGTATTGTCTAAGTCATTTATTATCTTTTTGGGCGTGACTTTTATCCTTTTTGAAACCTCAAGTTTAAAAACAAAGATATATCTTCTAACAAAACAAGACCAATCAAAAGATAATCCATTTGAAAAGTTTAGCCAAAAGCTTAACAGTTATCTTGCTATTAAAACAGTTATCAGTTTTATTACTGGGATTATTGTGACTATTGGGCTCTCCATCATAGGTGTTGATTTTGCACTTTTACTTGGAGTTATAGCCTTTTTGTTTAACTATATCCCTAGTATTGGTTCAGTAATCGCAGCAATACCAGCAATACTTGTGGCTCTTGTCGGATTGGATTTCAATAGTGTTTTGATGGTAATAGTACTCTATCTCTCAGTCAACATCATCATGGGAAATGTTATAGAACCACGCTACATGGGGAAAGGTTTGGGTCTTTCGGTAGTTGTTATATTTTTCTCGCTCATTTTTTGGGGTTGGGTCTTGGGTTCAGTTGGTATGTTCTTAGCCGTTCCGCTTAGCATGACGATTAAGCTAGCGTTCGAGTCAAATCCAGCTACAAAACCAATAGCTATGCTGTTGAGTGCAGTCGATAAAGATACACAATAAAATCACAATTTTGGAGTAGAATAGATTATTGACCTTACACACCATCTATACTTTTAGATGGTTTATCTTTGTTTTTAACGAAGCAATAAAGGCAAAGATAAGCCACCCTTTGGGTAAAAGCATAAGATATCAACTGCTTCGTTAAGTTTACTCACCTTAGCTATGGCTAGGCTTTCGCAAACTTGCCTTGCATTTGACATCTTCTGTTTTTATCTAAAAATATAGATGGTGCGTAAGGTCAGTAAAATATGAAAAAAATAATACTAATTTTAAGTTTTTTAGCAGTATCTCTTTTTGCAAAAGTGGACTTTTCTGAGATGAGTACAGAGGAGCTTTTGGCGATGATTGGGTATGTAAAAGCAGAAAATCAAAAGAGCTTCCAAAAGGAGTTAGATTTGAGATACCCAAAAATGAGTGAAAAAGAGAAAAGCGTCTATATAAAAAGCAAAAAGAAGTTGCGCAAATGACTAAAATCCTCTTTTTAGAAGACGATACAAATCTAAACGAAACTGTAACAGAGTTTTTAGAAGATTCAGGCTATAGAGTTGACTCTGTATATGATGGAGAAGAGGCAGAAGAAAAGCTGTATGAAAACTCATATGACTTGCTACTACTCGATGTGAATGTACCTGGCATCAATGGCTTTGAGCTTTTAAAAAACTCAAGAGAAAACAACAACAAAACTCCTGCAATCTTCTTAACATCTTTAAACTCAATGGATGATTTGAGTGATGGTTATGAGAGTGGTTGTGATGACTATATACGAAAACCTTTTGAGCTAAAAGAGCTACTTTTAAGAGTACAGACACTATTGAAAAGAGAGTTTTTTCACTCTAAAAAAGAGTTTATAAAAATAGATGAAAATATTCAATACGATACTTCTAACAATGCTCTACATGTGGATGGAAAAGAGGTACAGCTACAAAATAAAGAGGCTATCTTGTTGAAACTATTTTTGCAAAGAGAAGATGAGGTTATATCGCATGAGGTTATTCTTTCAACTCTTTGGGGGTATGATGAGGTTGCAAGTGACAGTGCATTGAGAACTTACATAAAAAAATTGAGAAAAATCATAGGAAAACAGAGGATAATCAGTGTTAAAAAGCTGGGATACAAATTTACTCTCTCGTGAAAAGCAGACACTACGCTCTTTTTTTCTACTCTATACAGTCTTTACTATTACACTTTTGTCAATTTTAGGAGCAATTTACTATAACTTTCAAAAAGATTTAATGCTCCAAAAGAACAGACTACAACTCTCATACTTGGCAAATGAGCAGGTTTTGAGGCTAAAAGCTCTACATGTAAACTTCGATAAAGATAGAACATATCCAAGAGATAAGCGGTTTAAATCTGCTATTTACGATAGTTCAAAAAAACAGATATTTTCTACATTTGGTAAAAAACATATAGATTTTAATGAAGTTATTTATATGGAAGATAGTAAAATATATCTTATAAAAGAGCCAGAATCCTACTACCTAGGCACAAAGTATTTAGTTTTAGAAGTACCAAGTAACAATGCATGGTTAAGTAAAGTGTATAAAACTTTAGCCCTTTATGGGGTTGCTATATTTTTGCTTATGATGGTTTTTGGTTACTTTTTACTGAAGCTTCTTTTAAGACCTATGAGGGAGGCAATAGAGCTTTTGGATAGGTTTATAAAAGATACGACACATGAGTTAAATACTCCTGTAAATGCAATCATGTCAAATATAGAGATGATAGATAAAAATACTCTAGATGATAAACTTGCTAAAAAGATAAAACGCATAGACATAGGGGCAAGAACGGTTTCAAATTTGTATCAAGATTTGACCTACCTAACACTTGCTCATAAGATAGTCTCAAAAGATGAAAATGTAGACTTAGAGGAGCTTTTAAAGGAACGCATAGAGTATTTTTCTCTCTTTTGTGAATCAAAAAAGCTTCGTGTTAGACTTACATGTGGAGCTAAAACAACGCTACATATAGATAGGAAAAAGATAACAAAAGTAGTAGATAATTTGCTCTCAAATGCAGTTAAATATAACAAAGTTAAGGGCAGTATAGATATTAAGTTAGGTAAAAACTACTTTGAAGTTAAAGATAGTGGAAGAGGTATAGAAAAAGCCAAGATAAGCGAGATGTTCGATAGGTATGCAAGAGCTGATGAGAGTGTCGGAGGTTTTGGAATTGGGCTTAGTATCGTAAGTATGATTGCAAGTGAATATGCTCTACATGTAGAGATAAATTCTGAGTTTAAAAAGTGGACAAAGGTAAAGATATGGTGGTAAAGTTTTTGATAGTAGCTCTTTTGCAGGTGGCTATTTTTGCAAGTATTTATGAAACAAACTGTATGGAGTGCCATAAAAGTATGCCAGTAAAAATAGACAAGTTTTTCTATAGGTATCTTCTAAAGTATAGCAGTGAAGAAAACTTGAAATCGGCTCTTACTGAGTATCTAAAACATCCAACAAAAGAGAAAACAATACTTCAAGCAGGACTTTTGAATCGTTTTGGTATAAAAAAACCGACTACTTTAAATGATAAAGAGCTTAAAGAAGCTGTAGATGAGTACTGGGAGATTTACAAAGTATTTGGTAAACTAAAATAATGAGAATCATTATTCACAATGACTTCACTTTTTTGTTTTATACTTCGAATATCAAATATGAGGAGATGAAGATGAAAAAGACAATTTTAGTTTTAACAACACTTTTTGCAGTAGCTCTTATGGCAAGCGATGGAGCAAGTTTGTATAAAAAATGTGCAGGCTGTCATGGTACTAAAGCTCAAAAGAAGGCTCTTAACAAGTCTCAAGTTATACAAAAATGGGACGAGCAAAAGATAGCAGATGCACTACATGGTTACAAAGATGGTACATATGGTGGAGCTATGAAGGGACTTATGAAAGGTCAAGTTGCAACATATAGTGATGAAGATATTCAAAAAGTTGCAAAATACATTACAACACTTTCAGAAAAATAGCCTTTACTCTAAAATCCACCACTTTTTTGTGAAAAAAAGTGGTGGATTTAATAAAATTTTTAAAGATAGTTAATATTTATTTACTAATTAAGCTATTTATTGCTATTATATTTTTATGTATAAAATATTAGCGGTATGTGCTATCTTAATTCTTTTTTCTTTACCATTTGTTAATTTTGAGCCTTATTATGAAGAAAATGAGATAAGGTTAGGTATGAGCGGACCATTTAGTGGGAATTTTCATGCACTTGGCGACGAGCTACTCGTTGGAATCAATCTCTACTTCAAATATATAAATGAACAAGGAGGGATTAATGGCAGAGTATTTAGAGTTATTACAAGAGATGATAAATATGAGCCTAAACTAACAAAAGAGAATGCTCAAGAGCTCATTGACAAGCAAAGAGTATTTGCTTTGATTGGTTTTGTTGGTACTCCCACAAGTAAAGCAGCACTTCCAATTGCTATAAAAAATAGAATCCCTTTTATAGGTGCTTTTACAGGTGCAGAATTCTTACGGGAAACCCCAAGAAACCCCTTGGTTCTTAATAGTAGAACAAGCTATGCAGAAGAGATAGAGGCTCTTATTAAGTATTTTGTTGATAAAGAAAAATATAAAAAAATTGCAGTTTTCTACCAAAATGATAGCTATGGACGATCAGGTCTTATTGGAGTTAAAGAGGCACTAAATAAAAGAAATATGGGTCTAGTAGCAGAGGGAAGCTACAAAAGAAATACTCTTTCAGTTGGAAATGCACTATATGAAATATCTCAAAATAAGCCTGATGTAGTAATCGTTATTGGAGCTACAAAACCTACTGCAGAATTTATTAAAAGGTCTAGAGCAGATAAGAATTTAAAAAATACAAAGTTTGGAGTTATCTCATTTACAGGTTCTAGTTTACTTCTTAGTGCATTAGATTCCAACATGGAAAATATTGTTTTTTCTCAAGTTGTTCCTTCTCCATGGGGAGCACTCTCAAAAGATGTAAACCTCTATAGAGAGTTAATGGATAAGTATAACAGCAATAGAGACTATAGCTATATATCACTAGAGGGCTATTTTA
>JALSME010000100.1 GCA_026987955.1 Sulfurospirillum sp. | reverse complement strand
ATGGTTGTGATAATGATTTTATAATGGACTGACTCAATTGTTGTAACTCTTGACAATCAGTTACATGAGATAAAACTATAAATTCATCTCCGCCATATCTAATTAGTATAGAATTTTTATCAATCAACTAAAGTACCGTGTCGTGAATCGCCACTTTTTATGCTATACTATTTTTAAAAAATCAGAGGATAAAAAGTGGGAAGAAGACCTAGATTAGATATGGCAGGATTTCACCATATAGTGAACAGAGGTATAGAGAGGAGTAATATTTACAGGTCAGATGGGGATAAAGAGTAAAAGTAAATACCCGACCCTCAAGATCAAAGTAAATACCCGACCCTCAAGATCCGACCCTCAAGATCCAACCCTCAAGATCAAGATTACTAAAGATTATTTTAAAGTTGGGTATTTTGAACATAGTTTACATAAAAAAAGAGATAGGCAAAGCATATAAACCTGTCCCAAAAGGCAATACTTCATCTCCAAGGTAAAAAACTATACCTAAATGAAAATCATCTTCTTTAGATTTAAAATCTACTATATGCTTAAAATCAGATTTTGATATACTTTTTGATGATTTTACTTCAATGGCTATAAGCTTATCTGATAGTTTAAGTATAAAATCTATCTCTTTTTGATCATTTGTTCTATAATGATATATTTCACAATTTTTATCAAAAAAACCTATATGTTTTAACAGTTCAGCATATACATAAGTCTCGGCTATTTGTCCTTTTTGTCTAGAACTGTTGAAGTCATCTATGCTATATACTCCAAAAAGATGACTAAGCAAACCACTATCTAAGAAAAAAAGTTTTTTTGATTTTATAAATCTCTTTGATATATTTGAACTATATGGTTTTAAAAACTTTATTTGATAGACTATTTCTAGTGTTTTAAGATAGTTCTTTACACTCTCAATATTAAGCGAACTTGAGTTTGCTAGTTCATTTGTTTTTACAATATTTGCACTTCTTGGAGCTAAAAGATTGAAAAGTCTTATAAAAGCATCTAAGTCTCTTATGTTAGCTATGTCCCTTACATCTCTCTCTATGTAAGTACTTATGTATGAGCTAAACCAGTAACTTTTTATCTTTTCATTTTCTATTTTTAAATACTCTGGGTATCCTCCGTTTACTATAGTTTTTACTTTTTTATCATAACTTATTTTGTCTACATGTAGAACATCTTTTGCAAAAAGTTTTTCTATAATATTTTCTTCTTTAGAGTTTATCTCATACGAGCTCAAAGGATAAAGAGTTAGTTCTATGATGCGACCAGCCAAAGTATCTCCAATACTCTTCATATCGAGTATCGAAGCACTACCAGTTAAAAGATATGAACCATTTACTCTATTGTTATCAACATCCATTTTTATAGGTTCTAGAAGAGTAGGAACTTTTTGTATCTCATCTAAACATACTGGTTTTTTTAAAGTGCCTAAAAATAGTTTTGCATCACTAAGAACTGAATCACGAAGTGCTACATCATCAAAAAGTTTATAGTTTTTGACCTTTTTCATAGCCAATGTAGATTTACCAACTTGTCTGGCTCCACTGAGTAAAACTACAGGACTTACCTTCAGTGCTTCGCTAACCAATGAGTCAAGATGTCGTTTATACATATGATATCCTTGTAAAAAACACTATTATAACATAATTTTTAACAAATTTGTGCTATTTTCATCCCATATTCATAATACGAACAAACTCACTTGGCTCCTTACTCTCAAACTTGTATCCTAAAAGTTCTATCTTCCAAGCATGAAGCATTACTCTTTTAAATGGTTTTGCACCGTATTGGGTATCCCCAAGTATTGGAATATTTATGCTTTTTAAGTGAGCTCTTATCTGGTGGGTTCTTCCTGTTTCTATAGTCACTTTTACTTTTGAGAGTTTTCCCTCTAACATAAGTGGTTCTATGTGACTAACAGCATCTTTACCCTCGTCTGCAACTTTACTAAAAAGAATATTGCCTTTTTTTATTGTTATGATTGGTTGGTCTATTGTTAGAGGCTCAACACACTTACCTTGAACAACAGCTATATACTCTTTTACCACTTCTCTTCTTTTAAAAGCTTTTACAGCCTCCTCATGAAACTCTTCATCTTTTGTAAAAAGGAGAACTCCACTTGTCTCTTTATCTAGTCTATGAAGAAGTGTAAAATCTGAGTAACTTCTTGCTACTTCTTCTGTTGTCATATGTGCTGGTTTATCTACTGCAACTATTTTTTTATCTTGGTAGATTATCTTTGGTTTATTTATCTTTTCTACTCTAAATTTTGCCTTTGGACTTATCTCTCCACGAGCTACTGTTACTTTTTTTCCACCACTGTAAACTACCCCACGATCAATCAAGTCTTTTGCAGCTCTATTTGAGATGCCTTCTTGAATTGCTAGAAGTTTATATGCTTTTTCCATTTATCTTATCCTATTTAGCAGGATATTTATATCTCCTGCATGTAATACTTTTGAAGGTTTTATATCTTCAAAGTCTATATTTTTTAGCTCATCTGCTGAGCATACTTTTATGTTTTCTACTAAAGAAAAGAGTGCTTTTTGATTAAATGTGTACTTACCACTTACTATTTTACACCCAAAAAAAGCTGGCTCAAGCGGGTTATGTCCACCTATGCCATCTTTAAATGAACCGCATAGCAAAACCACATCTGCAATTGCAAAAAGGTTAACTAGTTCACCCATCTTATCACAAAGCACTATATCTGTTCTCAAATTATCATCTATTTTTGCATAATTTAAATTTCTATCACTACTAAACTCTTTTAGAAGTCTATCTACGCTCTCAAACCTCTCTGGGTGCCTTGGAACTACTATTAGCATCTCATCTTTTTTAAGATTTAGATTTTCTAGTAGCATTTGCTCTTCACCCTCATGAGAACTTGCCATAACTATTACTTTTTTCTTTGGCTTCTTGTACTCTTTTGTTACAATTGGCTTTGAAAATGTCTTTATGTTTCCGTTTACTACTACACTCTTTGCACCTAACTCTTCAAGTCTTTTTTTATCTACTTCACTCTGTGCAAACACTTCATCAATACTTGCAAAAATCCATCTGTAAAACCAAGCCATCTTTTGATATGACTTGTAAGAGTTATCAGATACTCTTGCATTTATCAAAACTGTTTTTGTACCCTTCAGCTTTGAGACTATAAAAAGCAAAGGCCAAAGTTCAGCTTCAGTCACTACCAATGTCTTCTGTTTTTTTATCCAAAATGGCAAAAAAAGTTCAAACGGCAAAAATCTTACATGTAGAGCAGCAACTTCTTTGGCTGATTTAAAACCAGTACCTGTTATCACAGATAAGTTTATGTTTTCATCTTTTAGCTCTTTGAAAACTGTTTTAAGTGAGTTTACTTCACCTAAAGAACAAGCATGAAACCAAATACCTTTCTTTTTAAAAGGTGGATTGTTTATTAGAAAAAATCTTGCTGGTAGTGAAACTTTGTATTTTTGTTTAAAAGAGAGTATTATCAAAAATGGAAGTGCTACTATAAAAAGTAACACGACCAATAAGTAGTAGAAAAAAAGCAAATTATGCCTGCTCTTCCTCATTTTCTTTATAAAGAATTCTTCCACAATGAGGGCAAGTTACTATGTCTTCTTGTCTTATTACTTCTGCATATGTTTTATCATTTATTCTCATAAAACAACCATAACATGCCTGTTTTTTTACTTGAACAACTGTTGAATTACCTGCCCACTTTCTAATTTTTTCATAAAAAGTAAGTATTTTCTGACTCATATCAGAAACTAGTTGTTGCTTTGCAGCATATACTTCTGTTCTTTGTTTTTCTATCTCAACCATATCTGATTCAATTGATTTACGAATCTCTTCACTGCTTTTTTGAATCTCTTCAAGGGTAGATTTTAGCTCTTCAACATCTAACTCTTTTGATTCAATAATACTATCAAGTCTTTCAATCTCCTCATTAGCAAATTCACACTGCTCTTTTGAGATTTCCTCTTCAAGCTGAAGTGCCTTAATCTCTTTATCAGTCTTAACAATAGCACCTTTTTTTGATAACTCTACAAGTTTGTCTGCTAACTCTGCTAAGTGAAGCTCATTTTTAGATTTTTTAACCTTGCACTCTTTTACTTCTTCTTCTAATGCCTCTATCTTCTCAGATACATCTTTTTCTTTTGCAGCTGATGCTCTAAGTTTAGCTTCGATTGCCTCTATTTTGGGTCCAAAATCATCTATCTGCTTATCTGTTTTTGACAGTTCAATTAACTGTCCTAAGTGTTTGTTCATAAATCTTTACCTTATTATTTGTAGTTGAATGGGTTTTTTGAATTTGTTATTATAGCTTTTAATGGAAAATTAATCAAATTTTTAGCTAAACACTCTGGGAAATAGGACTCGCTTTCAAAGTGTCCAATGTCCAATAAATTCAAACTATTCTCATTTGCTTCAAATGCTTGATGATATTTAAAATCACCACTCAAAAAACAATCTGCCTCAATCTCGCCTATCATATCGCCACCACTTCCTGTAGTAATAGCACATCTTTTTAACTCTCTATTCTTGCCAACGACTCTCAATATGTCAAGCCCCAAAGACTTCTTTACATGTAGAGCTAATTCATCAAAACTACAATCTACATCAAAGTAACAAACATATCCATTACAATTGCTTACCTTGTAGCCTAAAACATCTGTAACAACATATTTGTTAAGATGAGTAACATCAAAATTTGTATGCATAGATATAAGAGATATATCTTTTTTTATCATTTTCTCTATAAGATTTGAGGGGTATATAGAGCTATCAAACCTCTTAATACCCTTAAAGATAAGAGGATGATGTGTAACAATCAAAGAGTTTTGCTCCACTTCATCTAAAAGTGCACTATCAACATCTAAACTAAGATATACTCTCTCTACTTCATTGCTCATCTGACCAACTTGCAAGCCACTGTTATCCCAACTAGCTTGTAGCTCAAATGGACTTAAATCATCTAAAATATTATATATTGTCTTCAGCTGCATCTATAACCTCTTTGTACTTCACAGCACAACCTTTTGCTAACTCACGGATTTTTAGTATATAGTTTTGTCTTTGTGTAACCGATATAGCCTTTCTAGCATCAAGAACATTAAATGTATGTGAAGCCACCAAACAGTAGTCATAGGCAGGAAGAGGAAGATCAACTTCAAGGCAACGCTTACACTCAACTCTTGCATTTTCAAACTGCTCTAAAAGCATACTTACATCAGCAACTTCAAAATTGTACTTGCTAAACTCATATTCACTCTGTTTATGAACATCTCCATAAGTAGTAATCCCGTGTTTGTTCTCATTCCAAACCAAGTCATATACACTATCTTTTTCTTGCAAATACATTGCAAGTCTCTCTACCCCATATGTAATTTCAACTGAAATAGGATCACAAGGGATACCTCCGACTTGTTGAAAGTAAGTAAACTGTGTAACTTCCATACCATCTAACCAAACTTCCCAGCCAAGACCCCATGCTCCCAATGTTGGGCTTTCCCAGTTGTCTTCTACAAACCTTATATCGTGTTTACTCAAGTCTAGACCTAGTGCCTCAAGACTTTTTAAATACATTTCTTGAATATTATCTGGGCTTGGTTTAATAAGAACTTGAAACTGATAGTATGCACCCAGACGATTTGGATTTTCTCCATATCTTCCATCTGTTGGTCTTCTACTAGGTGCCACATATGCTGTTGCCCAAGGTTTACTTCCTAAACTTCTTAAAAATGTCGCATTATGAAAAGTTCCTGCACCTGCTGGCATATCATATGGCTGAACTATAGTACAACCCTCATCTTGCCAATATGTTTGTAACTTTAAAAGCATCTCACTAAATGTTAACAACTACTTGTCCTTTTTGTAATTTTCTACAGCTTTATTCCACATAAGCTTGTATTTTCTTCTTGTAAACTCCAACTCTTCTTGTGTAGTTTCAAGCTGTTTTGTTAGAGTTTCTACTATCTTTCTGTCTTCATCATAAAGCTCTTGCATTGAAAAAAGGGCCTCTTTTAAAAAGTGATTTTCACTTTTTAGGGCATCAAGAGTCTCATCTTTTGCATCCATAACTTTTTCATGAAGACCAAGTATCGTCCCGATTGTCTTTTCAATAAAATCAGCTCCAGGTAGATTGACAACTTCTGCATCAACTTCTACTTTTTTAGAGATAGGCATAAGTTCACTTGTACCTTTGGAAGCCTCTATAAGTCTCTTACCGTCTTCCTCTTTTACACTCAACTTACCACGCTCTATCATATCTTCAATAGTCGCTATATCTAAATGTATAAGTTTACTAAACTCTTCTATCTCTAACCAAGTTTGCATGTTGCCACCTTTATACTCTTACTTCTACCTCATTTGAGTCAGACTCAACTTTTTTTGCTTTTAAAATTCTGTCTTCTAAAAGCTTTGCTTTTAACTCTTCATCCTCTACCGCCAAAATCTGCATTGCTAGATATGCAGAGTTCATCGCTCCTGCTTTTCCAAGTGCCACAGTTGCAACTGGCATACCAGAAGGCATTTGAACAGTGCTAAGCAAAGCATCTAGTCCATCCATAGCTCCACCTTTCATAGGTACTCCTATAACAGGTTTAGTAGTCAAAGATGCCACAACACCAGCTAGATGAGCTGCCATTCCCGCGGCTGCTATAAAAACCTTTGCCCCTTTTGCCTCAGCCTCTTTAACATACTTATGAGTTCTCTCAGGGCTTCTATGAGCTGAAGCGATTACAAGCTCGTGTGCTACTCCAAACTTCTCTAATATCTTTGCTGCTTCTGAGACTATTTCATAGTCACTCTTACTTCCCATTAAAATTGATACAAATTTCATTTCACTAATTCCTTTAAAGTTTTTTTCTTAAAAATGTATAGGCTGGTAACCTACACGGTGTCATCACTACATTAACATTGCCACTATGGATTGATTCATAAACTTTTCCCTTTGAGGTTTTAAGCTCTTTGAAAAGTATACTATATTTACTACCCCTTTTCTTAATGTACCCAATATCATTTTCTACCTCATCAATCTTGCTAGGCAAAACTAACTCATACTCTACATTTGGCTCTAGCTTATCTTTGGACAAGACTCCTTCGCTATCGCTAGTAACTTCTGCAACAACTTGATGAGTTCCTTCACTAATAGAGTGTTCAAGATTTTGAGTATCATTTTTTTCATATGGACGACTAACCAAATAACCGTCACTAAATCCACGATTTTTGGTACTATTTAACTCATCTATATACTTCTGTTTTTCAAACTCTCCGGCATAAAAATCATCTATGGCACTTCTATATGTTTTTGTTGTTATTCCAACATAGTAGCTACTCTTAGTTCGTCCTTCAATCTTAAGTGCACTTATGACTCCACTTGCAAGAATTTCATCTACATGAGCGGAAAGGTTTAAATCTTTTGCATTCATGATATGCGTTCCTGCATCATCCTCTTCTACTTTAAAAAGCGTACCAGTTTCTTCATTTTTTGCATACATAGTGTAAGGAAAACGGCAATCATTTGCACAACTTCCCCTGTTTGAAACTCTTCCACTTTGAACTGAGCTTATAAGACAACGCCCACTATATGCAAAACACATAGACCCATGTATAAAAGCTTCTATCTCTAGTTTTGGAAGTCGTTTTTTTATCTCTATAAGATCTTTTAAACTAACTTCACGAGCAGCCACAATCCTCTTTACTCCCATCTCATAAAAAACCTCTGCATCGAGATAGTTTAACACATTGGCTTGAGTAGAGAGATGAATCGGAATCTCTGGAGCAATCTTTCGAGCAAGCCTAATAACTCCAGGAGCAGCAACTATAAATGCATCGGGCTTCATAGCAGCAACTCTCTCTATATGTTTTTTTAAAAGCTCTATTTGTGAGTTAAAAGGAAAACCATTTATTGTCACATAAATTTTTTTACCTTTTAAGTGCGTATACTCAATCGCTTCTTCAAAACTTTCATATGTAAACTCTTTTCCACTTCTTATTCGCAATGAAAAATGACTAACTCCTCCATAAACTGCATCTGCACCATATGCCAATGCTATTTTTAACTTTTCAAAGTTTCCTGCAGGTGCAAGTAGTTCTGTTTTTATCAAATTATTTCTTTCCTAGATTTGCTATAAGCTCTTCTATATCATCATTACTAACAACATTTTCTGTACTCTCATCACCATCAATGTGAACCGCACTCCCAACTCTCTTATCGTCATCTATCTTGCCTTCAAAAAGAGTACTCATATACCTAGAAAGTGCTCTCATGACATTGATAACTCTCTCAATTTTTTGACGGTGGATATCTTGATATTGCATAATATCCATAGTCATCATTACTTCATCTTCCGTATCTTGAGCAGCTTGAACTAAACCTTCAACTTTAGACTTCATATCTTTATTATCTTCTAATGCTTTACAAAATTCCTCAACATTTGGAAACTTTTCACATAGTGTTGAAAAAAGTTCTATATTTGAGTCTATTAAAGCTATTACTTCATTGGCACTCTCTTCTGCTTTCATCATAAATTCATTAATAGCTTCAAGCTTATCAAAAACTTCTCCAGCTTTTACTTCGGAGTCTTTTGTAACATCATCAAGCTGATAAACCATCTTGTGATCATCTGTTGGTGGTGGTGGTGGCCAAGACATATCGGCAGATGTTCTGTATTCGTGTGCTTCTTTTAGCTCTGAATCTTCTTCATCTGTTTTCTCTTCAAGTTTTAGCTCATCATCTACATCATCAACAACAGTATCTTCTGCTGTATCTTCAGCTATATCTTCTGTTGTCACTTCATCATCTAATCCCCCAGCCATCAATGCGTCAAGTTCTTCTTGTGTCATTAGTATCTCCTAGAGTTAGACTAAATCAGTCTAATTTTTAGCTCTATTATATATAATTTTTCATATAATATAACTTTAAAAGGATAAATAATGAGTGTAGACTTACACAATCATACAACTTTATGCAATCATGCCACTGGTACATCGAGAGAATATATAGAAAAAGCAATAGAAAATAATATAGATTATTTTGGTTTTAGTGACCATGCACCTATGAATTTTGATATGAAATATCGCATGAAATTTGAAGATATGAAAGACTACGAGAACTCAATTTTAGCTCTCAAAGAGGAGTATAAAGAGTATATAAATATTCTACTAGCATATGAAGTTGACTTTTTAGACGGCTTTATAGATCAAAGAGTTTTAAATGCAAAAGTAGACTATCTTATAGGCTCTGTTCACTTTATTGACAAGTGGGGTTTTGATAATCCAGAATTTATTGGTCACTATAAACATAAAAATATAGATAAAATATGGGAAGAGTACTTTGAGGCAATCTCTATGATGGCAAAAAGTAATCTTTTTGATATAGTTGGACATATTGACCTTATAAAAATATTCAATTTTTTACCAAAAAAAGATATAAAATCCATAGCTAATACTGCTATTAAAGAGATAAAAAAAGCCGGCATGGTTGTTGAACTTAATGTTGCTGGTTTAAGAAAACCTATTAAAGAGATATATCCAAGTAGTGACATCATGGAGTTGTTATGTGAGTATGATGTGCCTATCACCTTCTCATCAGATGCTCATAAACCAGAACAGGTTGGATTTAAACAAAATCAGTTATATGAGTTAGCAAGAAAATATAACTATACTAAATGTGCTGCATTTGTAAACAGAGATATAATAATGGTTAATTTTTAATCATTATTTATATCAATTGTTAACTTTAATTGGATAAAATGATATCAAAATAATTTTAGGAGAATTACATGGGAAAATTTGTCAATAGTGTTGAAGAGTTTTTTGAGTACTGCAAAGAGAATGAAGTCGAGTTTGTAGACTTTCGCTTTACAGATATGAAAGGTATGTGGCACCATCTAACATATACTATGCATTCAATAGATGCAGATAGTTTTAAAAATGGTATACCATTCGATGGCTCAAGTGTAGATGCATGGCAGCCGATAAATAAGTCAGATATGATTCTTATGCCGGAAGCTGGAACTGCTTTTTTAGATCCATTTACTGCTGATTCAACTATCATAGTTTTTTGTGATGTTTATGATATTTACAAAGGTCAAATGTATGAGAAATGCCCAAGAAGTATTGCTAAAAAAGCACTAGAGCACCTAAACGAAACAGGATTTGGTGATGTTGCTTATTTTGGTCCTGAAAATGAATTCTTTGTATTTGATGATGTTCAAATTAGAGATGATATAAACTGCTCTTTCTATAAAGTAGAATCAGAAGAGGGAGAGTGGAGTGACGATGCAACTTACCCTGATGGATTCAACACAGGACACCGTCCTAGAACAAAAGGTGGATACTTCCCTTGCCAACCAACTGATAGCATGGTTGACTTAAGAGCTGAGATGGTTCAAGTTATGGAGCAAATCGGACTTGAAACTTTTGTTGTTCACCACGAAGTTGCACAAGCACAAGGCGAGATTGGTGTTAAGTTTGGAACACTAGTTGAAGCAGCAGACAATGTACAAAAGTACAAATATGTTGTTAAGATGGTAGCTCACCTAAATGGTAAAACTGCTACATTTATGCCAAAACCACTTTATGGTGACAATGGTAACGGTATGCATGTACATATGTCTATCTGGAAAGATGGCAAAAATATGTTTTACAAAGAGGGCGAGTATGCAAATCTAAGTGATATGGCAAGACACTACATAGGTGGAGTTTTAGCAAATGCTAGAACAGTTGCTGCATTTACAAACCCATCTACTAACTCTTACAAAAGACTAATCCCAGGATTTGAAGCACCTTCAATCTTGACTTACTCTTCACAAAATAGAAGTGCAAGTTGTCGTATACCTTATGGTGCTGGTGAAAAATCCGTAAGAGCTGAGATGAGATTCCCAGATTCTACTGCTTGTCCATATCTTGCATTTGCTGCTCTTCTTTTAGCTGGTATAGATGGAATCAAGAAAAAAACAGAACCAATTGGTCCAATGGATGAAGATCTTTTTGAAATGACTCTTGCTGAGATTAGAGAGAAGGGAATCGAGCAGATGCCTCATACACTAAGAGGATCTTTAGAATCACTAATTAGATTCAATGACTTCTTAAAACCTGTTATGAGCGATGATTTTATAGACACATACCAACACTACAAATTTGAAACTCAAGTTTGGCCAGATGAAGCAAGACCAACAGCATTTGAATTCAAATCAACTTACTCTTGCTAAATAATAGAGGGCTTTAAGCCCTCTGCTTTAACTTATCTTCCAATTTTTTTTGCAATCTCTTTAAGTTTGTTTACTTTGTAGAATCTAGTCCTTAATTTCATAATCAAACCCATGCCATACTTATCTCTTTTGCCTGATTTATATGCCAAAAGTGCCTTTTCAATTTCTAATTTACTCATATTTTTAACAATTTCGCTAACTCCATATGCAATTTTTTCAAATTTTTCACCATGACACTTCTTGCATTCATCTATATTGACTTGGGCAAACAAAACAGAACTATACAAAACAAATAGTAATACAATTAACTTCATATATACCCCATAAAAAATTAATTAACCAAAGTTACTTTAGATGCAAAAATAACTTCTTTAAATACTCTATTGAGTAAGCTACTTTTGTAATTTCGCATTACTGTTGATATGTCGTAGCTTATTTTATCGCCTTTAGAAACTTTAAAGGGATTTGGAACATCCATAATGCCTACCCATATTTCTTTATTGTTTGTTTTAACTTTCATATATTTAAAACCAGGAACTGGAATAACCTCTAACACTTTTCCTAAAAACATTTCTTGATTTGCCATTTCACTATTGGTATCTACAGTATTTTGTGTAGCATTCAGTGTAGAAATCAACAAGAAAACTAATATCAAATATTTTAATTTCATTTTATACCATCCTTTATATATAGCCATCCAAGAACAAGCACGACTTTGGTGAACTATATTTCATAATTTGTTTAAATGAAGTATATAATATAAAAAGGTAAAAAAAAGGGGGGGGGAATAAACAAAATACTAAAAGAGAATATTCACTCTTTGTGAATATCCATAGTTCACTGGCTTTAACTTTTTATCATTTTGAATCAAAGAACCCCTTGTCTTTAAGCTTCTGTATAACACCACTGACAGATTCAACACTCTTTGCAAACTGCTTTTTTTCACATCTATCCAATACAAATTCTATAATTCTCTCTCCACCACCACTTCCTAGCATTACTGGGACTCCATTTACATCTCCGTTATATCCATACTCCCCATCCATTTGAATTGAGCATGAAAAAATTGTTTTTTTATCTCTCAAAATTGCTTCTATCATAATAGCTGTTGATTTACCTGGTGCTAGATATGCTGATGTTCCCATATGTTTTACTATCTCCGCACCAGCATGAATAGTTTTTTCTACTATTTCATCAACTTCTTTTTCATTTAACAAATCATAAAGTGGAACTCCGGCAACCGTTGTAAAGCGAGGAAGAAGAACCATAGTATCTCCATGACCACCAACGACACTAACTCTAATCTGCCCTGCACCATAGCCTAGTTTTTCTTGTATAAAGTGGGTCATTCTTGCTGCATCTAAAATACCCGCCATACCTAAAACTCTTTCTTTTGGAAACCCTGTCTCTTTTAGAGCAATATATGTCATAACATCAAGTGGATTAGAAACAACTATTACTATTGAATCTGGTGCGTGAATTTTTATTTGGGCAGAGATATCTCGCACAATTTCAGCATTTTTAACCAAAAGATCATCACGACTCATACCCTCAGTTCTTGGTTGTCCTGCTGTAATTACAATAACTTTACTATCTTTTATATCTTCATAACTTTCTGCTACTTTTACAACAGAATGTGAACGCATAGCAGCTGATGCCTGATTCATATCAAGAGCTTCACCTTTTACTTTATCTGCATTTCTACCAACAAGAACAACCTCATGAGCCAATCCCTGCATAGCAACAGAATAAGCTACAACTCTTCCTACATTGCCAACCCCGATAACCGAAACTTTGCTTTTACTGCCCATAATGACTCCTGTATATTAATTTTATACATTATTACTAAAATTTTATAAATATTTAATAAATTATAGCTTTTTTAGTATATTCTTATTTTAATATTGTAGAATATACACTAAGGAGCGCATATGAAATATGATATTGTAGTGATTGGAAGTGGTATATCAGGTATGAGAGCAGCAATTGAAGCTAAAGAACTAGGAGCAAATGTAGCACTAATAACAAAAGCATCTCCAACTGCCAATAACTCATTTATGGCAAAAGGTGGTATTAATGCGGCAATGGGAAATATGAAAGATAAAGATAGTATATTTGAACATGCTCATGAAACATACAAAAGCTCACTTGGTGTTGGTAACAAAGAGGCAATCAATATATTTTGTGAACAGGCTCCCGCAGCGGTAAGAGACCTTTCTCAATATGGGGTAGCATTTGATAAGCTTAAAAATGGAAAAATTTCACAACGCTCATTTGGTGGCTCTAAGTTCAAAAGAACAGTACATGCTGCAGATGAGACTGGTGCTGCGATTATGAAAACTCTATATGGAGTAATTAAAGAGTATGGGATTGATATATTGAAAAATTATATGGCAATTAATCTCGTAACAAAAGACAACATCATCTCAGGAGTAACTCTATTGGATGAAGTTAATAAAAAAGTACTTGTATGTGAAGCAAAAAGTCTTATCTTGGCAAGTGGAGGCTTTGCATCACTTTATAAAAATCATACCTCAAATGTTAGAGATGCAACAGGTGATGGCATAGCTATGGGACTGCGTGCTGGACTTGAAGCGATGAATCTAGAATTTGTACAATTTCACCCAACAGGACTAGATGGTTCAAATTTTTTAATTAGTGAAGCTGCTCGTGGAGAGGGAGGAAGACTAGTAGATGAGAATGGAGAGTCATTTGTAGATGAGCTAAATACTAGAGATTTTGTAACAAGGGCGATATATAAAGAGCTTGCAAAAGATAGAAAAGTATACTTAGATCTAACTCATCTCCCCGAGGAGCTAATCAATACAAAACTTATTGGCATAAAAAAAAGAGTAAAAACATTAAAAAAACTTGATGTAACTAAAGATTTTATTCCTATATCACCAGTTGCTCACTACACGATGGGAGGAATCAAAACCGATACAATTGGAAGAACATCTATAGATGGACTTTTTATTGTTGGTGAAGCTGGAGATAATGGCGTAAATGGAGCCAATAGGCTAGGAGGAAACTCACTTTCACAAGGAGCAGTTTTTGGAAAAATAGCTGCTTATGAAGCGATTAAATTTGCCAATAGAAAGGGTAAGTTCAATGGTGTAGACTACTACGAAATCATGAAAGATATTCACTATATAGAAGAGCTAAAAGAAGAATCAAAAAGAGTAAATGCAAACCAAATAAGAAATCAAATTGGTGAAATTTTATTTAATTATCTTGGTATAATTAGAGATGAAGATGGTATTAAAAAAGCATTTGAAGAACTTATAGTTATAGAAGAACAGATAAAAAATACAAACAATGGAACAACTTCTACTCTAAAGGCAATGATAGAGCTTAAAAACTCTATTTTGGTTGCAAAAACAATTGCTATGTCAGCACTGCTACGAGAAGAGAGTCGTGGAGCACATTTTAGAAAAGATTATCCTGAACAAGATCATAAATTTAAAACTGATACTCTTGTAACAATGAAAGATATACAAGTTTAATGCTGTGTGGTATTGATGAAGCAGGGAGAGGTTGCATTGCTGGTCCCCTTGTTGTAGCTGGTGTAGTTTTAAGTAAAGATATAGATGGCATAGGTGATTCAAAGGCTATTAGTGAGAAGAAGAGAGAATTGTTATTTGATATAATCAAAAAAAATGCAGATTATAAAATTGTTTTTTGTAAAAACACAACTATAGATAAAAAAGGACTAAGTTGGTGCTTGCAGTATGCAATAAAGACTATAAAAGAGCATTTTTCTAACTGCGACATACTCATGGACGGTAATTGCTCTTTTGGTGTTCAAGGAGTTAAAACAAAAGTAAAAGCAGATGCTAGTGTAGCTGAAGTTAGTGCTGCAAGTATTTTAGCTAAAGTAAGTCGTGATCGCTATATGTATTCAATTTCAAGTGATTTTTCTAACTACTCATTTGAAAAACATAAGGGATATGGAACAGCTCTGCACATAAAGGAGATTGAAAAATTTGGTTACTCTTCAATCCATAGAAAAAGTTTTAAAATTAAATCTTTAAGAGAACCTACTCTATTTTAAGGGCACCTCTAAAAACCCTTAAATCTAGAAAAAATGAGCAAATTGGTAATTATTATAATTAATTATATACAAAAACAATAAAAAAGCATCATTTTAATAAAATTTTAATAAAACTCTGTTAAACTAGTATAAGAATTTCAAATAATTAGTTTGAAATATTTTAAAGAAGGACTGGTAATGACTGAAGAAAAAAAAGAGATTGGGATTCATGAAGCATATGCACAAGACCCAGAAAAAGCGGATTTAGAGGTATTTGGAAGAGAAGTAGATCCTAAAACAAGAAGAGGTTTCTTAAAAAAATCTGCTCTTATTGCAATGGCAGCAGTAGTTGGTTCAAAAATACCTTTTGCAGACAAAATGCCAGGAGGTCTTATACCTGCCGCATTAGCTGCAACAAATGAGCCATTTAAAGTTAAAGGCAAAACAGGATTAGTATATCTTAATGATAGACCAATTAATGCAGAGACTCCTCCTCACTTGCTAGACGAAGATTTTACTTCTAACAAATATGCATTTATAAGAAACAATGGGCAACCACCTGCTGAAAATACAACTGTAGAAAATACAGATAGCTGGACATTTGAAATTATCGCCGACAAGGGTACAACAACAAAAAAACAAACTGTTACTCTATCTATAGCAGATTTAAAGAAAAAGTACAAAACACATACTTATGCTCTTCAAATTGAATGTGGTGGAAATGGTAGATCTGAATTTAATCCTCCAGCTAAAGGAAATCAGTGGTCAACAGGTGCTATAGCATGTCCAAAATGGACTGGTGTTAGACTAAAAGATGTGCTAGAAGATATGGGACTTACTCAAAAAGCCATCTATATTGGTTACCTTGGGGCTGATACTCACCTTAGTGGTGATCCTGAGAAGCATACTATCTCAAGAGGTGTTCCTTTATCTAAAGCTCTTGAGCCTGAAACACTACTTGCATGGGAAGTAAATGGAGAAGCAATTCACTATCAAAATGGTGCACCTCTAAGACTTGTTGCTGGTGGTTGGCCTGCATCAGTAAGTGGAAAATGGTTGAAAAAAATATTTATCAGAGACACTCAGCATGATGGTAAAAAAATGACAGGACAATCATATAGAGTACCTTCAAATCCTGTTGCACCTGGTACAAAAGTACCAAATAAAGATATGAGAGTCATTGAATCAATGCCTGTTAAATCTATAGTGACATTCCCTAAAACTGGAGTAAATAGAGAAGCTGGAAAACTATTTGAAGTAAGAGGAAAAGCATGGGCTGGAGACTTGTCTGTAAAAGAGGTAGAGGTATCTATTGATTTTGGTGCGTCTTGGCAAAAAGCTAAATTAGAAAAAGCTCCTAATAGACTAGCATGGCAAAAATGGTCAACTACTGTTAGCCTTCCACTTGATGGATACTATGAAGTATGGGCAAGAGCAACTGATAGCAATGGTAAAAAGCAACCTATGGTACTTCCTGGATGGAACCCAAGAGGTTACTTGAATAACTCTTGCCACAGAATCGCAATACAAGCTGTATAGGAAAAACTCATGAAAAAACCTATGAAAATCCTTACACTAATAACATTAAGTGCACTATTTGCACTTAATGTTAATGCGGCTCAACCTAAACAAGTAAAAAAAATTACAGCAATTGATCCTGAAACTGGATTGATTGTTGCAAAAGGTATTGAAAATGTTGTCGCTAACTGTACTGCTTGTCACAGTGCAAAGTTCATAACACTTCAAAGAGGAAGTAGAGACACATGGAAAGATATGATCAGATGGATGCAAAAAACTCAAGGACTTTGGGAATTTGATCCTGCAACTGAAAAATCTATTTTAGATTATCTTGCTACTAACTATGCACCTGATGATAAAATAGAGAGAAGAAAAAATCTTCCTTTGAGCGCACTTCCTGTTAACCCTTATGAAAAAAAGATGTAACATAAAGAGCTGGATAAAAAATGTCTAATATATTAAAACTATTTAGAGCAAAAAAAGAGTGTGATAACTTAAAGCTTGACCTTGGTGGTGTAGTAAATGATAAATATCATGGAAAGAATATAAAACGATCAGTTTTAATATCTTCTACCTATAGCTATGAGCTTGCAAAAAAAAATATGATTGAGTTAGAGTACGGAGAACTTGGGGAAAATATTTTGGTAGATTTCAACCCATATTCTCTTGATATAGGTGCAAAGCTTCAAATAGGAGATGTCATTTTGGAAATTAGTCAAAAATGCCCTATTTGTAAAACATTGTCATGTATAGATAGCAAACTACCTCTTCTGTTGAAAAAAGATAGAGGTATTTTTGCAAAAGTTACACAAGAAGGCACAATATCTTGTAGCGATAAGATACTTGTACTCTAATTTATTAAGCCAAGATAATAACTCCTATTATCTTGGTAAATTTTATATCTCTTTAAAGTGCCCAAGCATTTTTAAAAGTCTTGCCCTCTACATGTAGAGAATATGTAAGATCTAGTAAACCTACATTGTCCATAATATTTACAACTTTTTTAGGCCAAGATTTACGATAGTTAAACGAATTCTCTTTTCCACCAATCATATAAATAAACTTTATATTTAGATCTCTATCGAACAAAATCTCTTTCGAGTGAAGTTTTACCTGTTCATCTAGCATTTTTCTCGCATCAACGAATGGTTTAAACTTTTTACTAAGGCTTATCCATTTACTTGCAAAATCTTCCATACAAGTATAGTGTGCTTCTCTTTTTTTAGATGGGTTAGTATCTAAGTAGTCTAAAAACTCTGGACTACCTGCAATACCTTTTGGCCTATAGTCTTTTTTTAAACTATTGGGCCTATTTTTCCATATAAGTTCATCGTCCTTATACTTATATATCTGTGCACCAAAAAGCACTTTGGAACTATCACTTTTTAGGTTTGGTAAGTACAAAGCAGGAAGTTCTGGTTCATTTGAGTTGGCACCAAGGCTTAGTATATTGCCAGTTATATGAGCAACATAGCCCCTTCCATATCCTGATTCTACTCCTGCAATTGCTAAAAGTGCTGGTGGTGGTACATTGTATTTCATACCGATTTCTATAGCATCTTTTGTAATCTCTTTATAAAACTGCTCTACATGTAGATACTTTCTATACTTATAACTCTTTTTAACTATATCTGCTTTTTTAATAATATCTACTTTTTTAGTAACAGGTTTATCCTCAAGCATATATTCAATAGTAAAAAACAGAACAATAGTAACAGTAAAAAAGAGTAAAAAACTAAGAAAAAACTTTTTTGACATTTTCAATTCTTGAACTCATACCAAGTAGAACCATATCGGCTAAAACTAATGCTGTCATAGACTCAGCAACCACACTCCCTCTTACTGCTATACAAGGATCATGCCTCCCTTTTAAAGCACAATTTTGCTCTTTATTTGAAGTATCTACAGTATCTTGATTTATAAATATTGATGGTGTTGGTTTAAAGTAGACTCTTAAGTCTATTGGCTCCCCGTTGCTTATGCCTCCTAGTATTCCTCCGCTATGATTTGTAACAAAACCATCTTGCTTGATATTGTCATTGTTTTGAGAACCTCTTAGAGAAGAGGAGTTAAATCCCTCACCAATTTCGACTGCTTTTACGCCATTGATTCCCATCATAGCCTCTGCTAAGATAGCATCTAATTTATAATAAAGTGGCTCTCCAAGTCCAACTGGTACTCCTTCAACTTTTATATGTGCAACTCCACCAACAGAGTCATGAGAATTTTTAGCACCAATTATCGCATCTTTCCAGCTCTGCTCTTTCTTGCAATCAAGCGCATATATTTCACTATTTTGCACATAATTAAAGTCCAAGTTTTCAGCTTTTATACCTGCAATTTCACAAACTCCGCTCTTTACATGTAGACCTATTTGATTTAGCATTAGCTTTGCTATTGCACCAGCTGCTACTCTAGCTGCTGTCTCTCTAGCACTACTTCTTCCTCCACCTCTATAATCTCTAAGTCCATACTTGTAAAAGTAAGTAAAATCAGCATGACCTGGACGAAATATATCTTTTACATTCTCATAGTCTCTGCTTTTTTGATTCTCATTGAAAATGACAAGGGCAATAGGTGTTCCTGTTGATTTACCCTCAAAAACACCACTTAAAATCTCTACCTTATCGCCCTCTCTTCTTGCAGTTGCAAACTTGTTTTGACCTGGTTTTCTTCTGTCTAGTTCACTTTGAATAAACTCCTCATCTATACATAGACCTGCTGGAACACCATCTATCACACAGCCTAAAGCCTTGCCATGAGACTCTCCAAAAGTTGTAAATGTAAATTTTCTACCAAAATGGTTAGACATTAGTTACCCTTGCTTAATATTTTTAGTGCAATTTGAGCTGCATTTTGTTGAGCCTCTTTTTTACTCTTTCCAAGGGCTTTTGATATCTGTTTGCCATGTATATTAACAGAAATCTCAAACTCTTTTTTGTGATCAGGACCAAAAGAGCGCTCCATAATGTACTCAGGAGTTATGCCTTGATGGGCTTGAGTATACTCTTGCAATGTTGTTTTATAATCTCTAAATATGCTCTCAAGGTCTATTTTAGCATATGCCGACTCCAAAATAGGAATCACAATTGATTTAGTTCTTTCTAGTCCAGCTTCAAGGTATAATGCCCCAACAACGGCCTCAAAGGCATTAGAAAGAAGAGAAGGTTTCTCTCTTCCCTTATTGTTTTCTTCAGCAGTTGAAAGGTATATGCACTCCCCAAGCTTTAAAATACGGGACAATTTTTCAAATCCCTTTTCATTAACCAAAGAGGCTCTAAGTTTCGAAAGATCTCCTTCTGGAACATTTTGAAACTTAAAAAACAGATACTCACCTATGATTAAGTCAAGTACTGCGTCCCCTAAAAACTCTAACCTCTCATTGTTATAAGGTTTTTTATAACTCTTATGCGTAAGTGCCTCGATTATCAGGTTTTGATTTTCAAACTGATAACCCAGACGCTTTTGTAAATTTTCTAATGATTTACTCAATTTTTTCTCCTTTATTGAAATGATACACTATCTTGATAGCTCGATTTTGATAAAACTGGCTCAATATGTTCACTTGCAATTGCTTGACAGTTTGGACACCTGTGAGAGTGTACAGGGAAGCTACTCTTACAATCATCACATATGTACTCAAAGTTCAAACCCGCTTTTTCATATCCAACTGAGCTAAGTTTTGATAAGACCTCTAACTCAAAATATTCATAATGCTCTATTTTCTCATTTAAAAGACCTTTTGCAGAGCTTATCTCTTTAAGCAAGGGTGCTTTACATGTAGAGATATCAAACCAATCTGGATCTGACATCCATAAAAGATCTAAAAGTCTTTTATGATTAAATGTCTCAAAAAGTTCAATATCTACTTCTGCCCTTGTAATCTGCCAAAACTCAAATACTTTTCTCTCTACAAATGGTGCTTTATCTATCATTTTAATCATCTTTTTGAGTTTCTCTTTGTCACTCAACTTATAATCATATTTAATTGATAAAACAGTAAGGTAGTCTCTCTGTTTTGTTACTTTTGCACCAAGCTCCTCAAGAGAATCTAAAACCTCTATTGCCCTATCATACTCTTTTAGTTTTTCATAACTTACACTTAAATATTTTAAAGACTCTTCATTTCTTGGATGAAGTTTTAATGAATCTAAAAATATTTCACAACTTCTTCTTAAAAAACCAGCATTAAAATAGGTTTTTCCAAGCTCACTTAATATATATTTTTTCTCTTCCCTGTGTTTAGTCCTATCTAATGCTAAGAGATATAGTCCTATGGCCTTTTCAAAATTTCCACTCTTTGCATAGCCGTGTGCCAATAAAACCAATGATTCTAGTGGGATTGTTTTATCTTTTAAAAGTGATTTAAATTCGCTCTCATCACTTACTATTTCAAATCTTTTAATAAAATCTTCTATGCCAGCTTTTTCCTCTTTGCTTTTATATGCACCCCACCAATAGTTTACAAATGAGATTACAAATATAGTAGCAAAAAGAATAATAATACCAACCATTGGGTCTCGATACTCTAAAAACATACTACCCATAAATACCTCCGTTGTGTAAAGGAGATTATTATAGCGAATTTTGTATAATAGCTTTATGATAGATAATAATTCGATAGAAAATCTCAAATCACGCCTTGATATTGTTGATGTAGTAGGAAACTACTTGGAGCTCAAAAAAAATGGTGCAAACTGGAAGTGTGTTTGTCCTTTTCATGATGATAGCAATCCAAGCTTAGTTGTAAGTCCATCAAAACAGATATATCACTGCTTTAGTTGTGGAGCTGGTGGAGATTGTATTAAATTTGTCATGGAATATGAAAAGCTAAGCTACCCAGAAAGTATAGAAAAACTTGCATCAATGTACAATTTTTCACTTGATTATACCTCTAATGATGGTAAAATTAAAGAAGACAGAAAACTACTTGAGAATATTAATAATTTTTTTAAAAAAAACTTAGCTTTAAAAAAGAGTGCTATTGATTATATAAAAACAAGAGGCATAGGAGATGCTAGTATAGAAAAATTTGAGCTAGGTTATGCACCTAGCTCATCCGAAAACCTTAACTTTTTAAGCTCAAATGGATATAGTATTAGTGAAGCAGTGGAAGCTGGAGTAGCTGGTATTGGTGAAAATGGTAGAAACTTTGCAAGATTCATTGAAAGAATCACATTTCCAATTAGAAGTGCAAGTGGAAAAATAGTAGGTTTTGGAGGCAGAACCATTACAGGACACCAAGCCAAATATGTCAACTCTCCTCAGACAAAACTTTTTAATAAATCTTACCTACTATATGGTTACAATTTTGCAAAAGACAGCATATATCAAAATAGAGCAATTATAGTTACAGAGGGATATCTTGATGTAATTATGCTCCATCAAGCTGGATTTACAAATGCAGTTGCTACTCTTGGTACCGCTCTTACAAAAGAGCATATACCGCTAATTAGCAGAGGAAATCCAAAGGTAATTTTAGCATATGATGGTGATAGTGCAGGTATAAACGCTGCATTAAAAGCATCAACAATGCTAAGTCAAACTGGTATAGACGGTGGAGTTGTTCTTTTTGGACAAGGAATGGATCCTGCCGATATGGTGCAAAATGGGCAGAGCGAAAAGCTAAATAAACTATTTTTAAATCCACAACCTTTTATTGAATTTACCATTGAAAAATTAGTTAAAAAATATGACTTACACAATCCACAAGACAAACAAAAAGCACTAGAAGAAGGAAGTAGCTATCTAAAAACTCTGCCTAGCTCCATTGCTGGAAGTTATAGTGGTGTTCTCTCAGGAATACTAAATATAAACCAAAATCTAGTGAAAGTACAGACTCATCAATCAAATAGATTAAGAGGTCAAAAAAGAGTGTTTGAAGATACTTTGGAGCTTACTATTATTAAGACCTTATTGACAAAGCCCAAGTTTATTGATATGGTTTTAGATACAATAGATGCTAGTATGTTTAAAACTCATAATATGGAGCTACTTGCTATCTTAAACAACCATATTGATCACCCAAGTTTAAGAAAAATTCTTCTTAGAGATGATATTAAAGTCTATGACGAAGATGAACTAAATGCATCTATGATTAACTTTTTGGCAAGCTTTTATAACTCTGAGCTTGCAAAAGTAAAAAGTTCTAATCAGGACTATAAAAACAAGAGTTTTTTGATACGAAAAATTCAAGAAAAGATATTTAAATTAAAACAAGGAAAATTAGTAAAATATGAAAGACAATAAAAAACAATACCATGCATTAGCACTTTTCAGCGGTGGACTTGATAGTATGATTGCAATTAAACTCATGACAATGCAGGGTATAAAAGTAACTGCAATCAATATGAATATAGGGTTTGGAAGCAGAACTGATGTAAGTGATATTATGAGAGAGAGAGCAGAACTTGCGGGAGCAAAATTTTTAGTTTTAGATGTGCGAGATGATTACTTGAAAAAAGTACTTTTCAATCCAAAATATGGCTATGGAAAACATTTTAATCCTTGTATTGACTGCCATGGCTTTATGTTTCGTATTGCCAAGGAGTACTTAACGGAACTAGATGCAGATTTTATGGTAACAGGTGAAGTGCTTGGTCAACGCCCAATGAGTCAGCGCTCAGAAGCTCTTGGGCTTGTAAAGAAACTAGCTCTTGATGAAGAGGACTTAATCCTTCGTCCAATGTGTGCAAAAAATATGGAAATTACAAAACCAGAAAGAGAGGGCTGGGTTGATAGAGAGAAACTACTTGATATTAGTGGAAGAAGTAGAGAGGTACAACTAAGACTTGCAGCAGAATTTGGCTGGGAGAATTTTCAAAGTCCTGGTGGTGGGTGTCTTCTAACAGACATCAACTTTACAAAAAAAATGCGTGAATTTATTGAGCATAATGATCTTGAAGTTGAGGATATAGATGTACTAAAAAATGGAAGACATCTAAGACTACCAAATGGATCAAAACTTGTTATTGGAAGAGATAAAAATGAAAATGAACTACTTGAAAAAGCTATAAACCATAAATATATAAAAATTAAGGCCGATGAAATACCAGGACCATTTGCCCTGCTATCTAATAGTGCCGATGAAGAAGACTTCAATTTAGCAGCTAGAATTGTGCTTACATTTGCCAAAACAGACATATCAACGCAATACAGTGTACATATGGGAGAAAAAATATTAAAAACTACTCCACTTCCAACAAGAGAAGAAGCTCATAAATACTTTGTAATTTAAGCTCTATTTATACCTAAAAAATAGACAATCCAGTTTTTGTTGTAAATAGCTCTAAAGCCTTAGTTCCAACTAAAGAATTACCTTTTTTATTAAGTCTTGGAGAATAGACACAAAGTGACATCAAGCCAGGTATTATAGCCACAATACCTCCTCCTACTCCGCTTTTAGCAGGGATTCCAACTCTATAGGCAAAATCTCCTGAAGCATCATAATGTCCACATGTAAGCATAAGTGCATTAACCCTTTTTGCTTGAGAAGAAGTCAAAAAAACATCTTTTGTAATTGGATTAACTCCGTGGTTCGCTAAAAAAAGCATTGTTCTGCATAACTCTTTTGTATTCATTTCTATAGAACAAAGTTTAAAATAGAGACTCATAACATCATCTATACTATTTTTGATATTACCAAAGCTTTTCATCATATTTACCATTGAATAGTTTCTATACCCACTGATTTTTTCACACTGATATAGCCCATTGTCAAAATCAACATTAAGAGTATCGCCAACAAGCCTAATATGCTCTAAAACCTTATCAAATGTATTGTTCTTGTAATAACTAATCAGCATATCTGCTACAACTATAGCTCCTGCATTTATAAATGGATTTCTTGGAACTCCATTTTCATACTCTAATAAGACCAAAGAATTAAATGGATTGCCAGATGGCTCTAGCCCCAAACGATTTTGCAAATCACCTTTATATAGCTTCATAATATGTGCAAAACTAAAAACTTTAGAAATACTTTGAATTGAGAATTTCTTTTGGCTCGCACCTTTGTGATATTCCCTTCCATCTAAAAACTGCAAACTCATAGCAAATTGATTAGGATTAACACCTGCTAGTGGTGCAATGTAGCTTGCAACTTCTCCATCACACATAAAAGGCAAAACCTCTTTTTCTATCTCTTTTAATACCTTTTCATAGTCTATATTATTTTTTTTCAAATTTAAAATTGACCAATTTTAGGGCATCTTGCTAAGTGATTATCGCCTATTGAAATCAAATCTGGATGCTTATCATCACACGAACTATCTTTATAAGGACATCTATTGGCAAAGAAACATCCGGTTGGTAAATCTATTGGACTTTGTATCTCTCCCGTCTTTAAAACACTATCCGTCATTAATGGTGTATGAATATCTGGAACAGTAGAAAATAGCATTTTTGTATATGGATGCTGTGGAGATTTAAATAAATCTTTTTTTGAAGCATATTCAACAATCTCACCTAAATACATTACAGCCACATAATCACTTAGATGTTTTACAACACTAATATCATGAGTTATAAAAAGCATTGTCATTTTATATTTTTCTCTTAAATCCATCATTAAGTTTAAGATTTGTGCTTGTATAGACACATCTAGTGCCGATATGGGCTCGTCTGCCAAAATAAGTTTTGGTTTTAGTACCATTGCTCGTGCAATTGCTATTCTTTGTCTTTGCCCTCCTGAAAACTGGTGAGGGTATCTCTCCAAATAAGTATGATCAATTCCAACATCATCACACAGAGAAAGTATTGTTTCTAATCTCTCTTTTTTATTCATTTTTGTATGAATTTTTAAGGGTTGTTCCAAAATAATTTTTATTTTTTTTCTAGGATTTAAAGACGAATATGGATCTTGAAAAATCATCTGAACATCACTTTGTATAGAGCCTCTTTTAATAGGGGATAATTGTGCTATATCTTTGTCTTGAAACATTACAGAGCCATTTGTCGCCTTATAAAGTCCTAATATGACCTTTCCAATAGTTGTTTTACCACAACCACTCTCACCGACTAAAGATAGAGTCTTACCCTTAAAAATATCAAAGCTTACTTTATTTAAAGCATGAAGATCTTTTTTTTCAAATGTACCTACTTTAACAGAAAAGATTTTTTCTACATTTTTAACTTCTAGTAATTTTACTTCACTTTGTGACAAAATATTCTCCTTCCCTCTATATCTTGTTGATCAGGATAGACATCGCACTCTTTATCTGCAAACTCACATCTGTCCTTAAAATAGCATCCTTCAGGAAGAGAAAGAAGTGATGGCATAATACCTGGAATTTGATATAGTCTCTCTTTGTCATCATTGAGTTTCGGCAAGCATTCAATTAAGCCCTTTGTGTAAGGATGTTTTGGGTTGAATATAATATCCTCTTTTTTACCATATTCAACTATACGTCCAGCATACATTACAGCTATCTTGTCACATAACTGCGAAACGACTGCTATATCATGGGTAATTAAAATCAACGAAGAATCAAAATCCTTGCTAAGCTTTTTCATAAGATAAAGTATCTGTGCCTGAATAGTAACATCAAGTGCAGTTGTTGGCTCATCTGCAACTAACAATTTTGGATTGTTTAGAAGTGCCATTGCAATGACTACTCTTTGTTTCATACCACCAGAGAGTTGGTGAGGATAACTCTTCATCCTTTTTTCTGCTGCTGGTAGTCCAACTAATTTCAATATATCTACACTAGCATTATAAGCATCTTTTTTTGATGCTTTTTTATTATGATAGAGTATTGCCTCCATAAGTTGATCGCCAATACTAATAACAGGATTTAGTGAAGTTTGGGGGTCTTGAAATATCATTGCTATCTCATTACCTCTTATCTTTTGAAGCTCTTTTTCACTTTTTTTCACCAAGTCCACACCATTAAAAATTATCTCTCCACTGACTATTTTACCTGGTTGGTCGATAAGTCCAAGCATAGAAAACCCTGTTATAGATTTTCCTGCTCCAGATTCTCCAACTATACCTAGTATCTCACCTTTTTCTATTGAAAAACTAATACCATCTACGGCTTTAATAATCCCATTTCTTGTAAAAAAATGTGTATGTAAATTGTTTACTTCTAGTAGTGCCATTATCTTTTTAACCTCGGATTCATTATATCTCTAGTTCTATCACCTATAAGGTTTATAGAGATTATTAATATCATTAAAACAATACCTGGAAAAACAGAAGTCCACCAATAACCGCTAAAAAGAACCTGATATCCATTGGATATGAGAGATCCTAATGATGGCTCAGTTATAGGAACACCTAATCCTAAAAAGCTAAGTGTCGCTTCAAGTATAATTGCAACTGCAATTCTTACAGTTGCAATTACAATGATTGGAGCTGTTGTGTTTGGCATAATTTCTTTAAATATTATAGAAAAATTACTCATACCCAATGCTTTTGCAGATTGTGCATAATCCTTCTCTTTTTCACTAAGCACCACACCTCTTGCAGTTCTTGCATAGTAAACCCAGTTTACAATTGTGATTGCAATAATTATTTTACCAACACCAGCACCCCATAGTGCCATTATGATTAAAGCAATAAGAATTGCAGGAAAAGAGAGCTGAATATCAGCTATTCTCATAATAATAGTATCAATCCATCCACCATAATATCCAGATATTAAACCAAGTGTAAAGCCGATAATAACAGATAAAATAGTACTAGCAAAGCCAACATACAATGAAACCCTAAGACCATACATGATTGCCGAGAAGATATCTCTTCCTTGCTCATCCGTTCCTAACCAAAAGTTTGCATTTGGAGCTTGAAAACTGTTTTCCAAATATAGCTGCATCAAATCATATGGATTTTGATAAGAAAATAGTGATGGGGCAATTGCAAATATTGCAAGTATTAAAAATACAATAAGACCTGCTGCTGCTAACTTATCTTCAAAATACTCTATTAATATCTTATTTTTAAATAGTTTCATCATACCCTCACTCTTGGATCTACAAATGTATATAAAACATCTACTACAAAGTTAATAGCTACAAAAATAAAGGATATAACTAGTAAATAGGCAACTACTATTGGTCTATCTAAATTTTGTATAGAATCTATTATTAGTTTTCCCGTTCCTGGCCATGCAAATATTGTCTCTGTAACTATTGTAAAGGCTACTAATTGTCCAAACTGAATACCGATAATTGTTATTAAAGGAATAAGTGTATTTTTTAATGCATGATAGTAAACTATAACTTTTCGAGGAACTCCCTTTGCAGCTGCTAGTTTAATATAATCTTGCATTAAAACTTCCATCATACCCGTTCTTGTTAGCCTTAAAATTAGAGCTAATTGAAAAACGGCTAAAGTTGCAACTGGCATAATAAGATGCTTAATACCATCCCATGTAAAAGCACTTGTAAACAGGTACACCTCCCCTCTTCCAGAACTAGGAAGAACACCTAAAATAACAGAGAATATAAGTACGAGTATCATACCAGTCCAAAAAACAGGCACTGAAATACCTGCTAAAGAAAAAAACATGATAATCCTACTTAATATAGAGTTAGGTTTTATAGAAGAGATAATACCTAGTGGTATTCCTACTAGTACCGATATAAACATAGCAATAACTGCTAACTCCATAGTAGCAGGCATTCTTTCAAATACAATATCTAATGCAGGTTGTCCATATATAAATGAATTTCCTAAATTTCCTTTTGAAACATTAACAAGAAACTTTTGATACTGCACAATAAACGATTTATCAAGCCCTAAGGCAGCTCTCATGTCAACTACATCTTGTTGAGTTGCATCAGGTGGAAGCATAAGCTCAACAGGGTCACCAGCTTTAAACATTATAAAAAATACTATAAAGCTAATAGTAAACATTACTAAGGCAGAGTGAAAAAGTCTATTTAAAATATATTTTGTCATAATTTTTCCATGGGTAACCTCACTCTTTTAGAGTGAGGTTATGTTTTATTTTATATCATAAGCCCAGATGCGGCTATCTACTCTTGTCTCAAATTGAATATCTTTGCTAGATGCATAAATATCTACTTGATAGTGAAGAGGTATGAAGTTTTGATCATCAACAATAGCTAGTTTCTGTGCAGCTCTAAGCACCTCTAAACGCTTCTTTGGATCCATAATACCAGCTGATTCTTCGATAAGAGCATCAACTTTTGGATTAGAATATCTTCCTCTGTTATATCTTCCATATCCTGTCTCTGCATCATATGTATGAACACAACCATCTAAGATTGAACTAGCATCACCATCACTACTTGCCCATCCGATTAAGAAAAAGCTTGTATTTAGCTTTCCTGTCTCTTTAAAGAATGTTGATTTTGGAGTTGCATTAACTTTTACTTTTATACCAATTTTTGCTAAAGAGGAAGCAACTGCTTGAGCAATTTGTGCATCGTTAATATATCTGTTGTTTGGTGAATCCAATTGAATTTCAAAACCATTTGGATAGCCAGCTTCTGCAAGAAGTGCTTTAGCTTTTTTTGGATTATATGATGGTCTTTTTATGCTTGGGTCATAACCAAATACAGCACTTGGACTGAGTTGAGCTGCAGGTTTTGCAAAACCCTTCATAACATACTTAACAATTGCATCTTCATTTATACCATAATATATAGCTTTCCTTACTCTAACATCTTTTAGAGGATTCTTACCGTCATGAGACTTAATGTATGGAGATTTATCTCTATCTTGATCCATTTGCAAATATATCAATCTCAATCCTGGCTGAACAAAGAAATTTAACTTATCGTTATTTTTAACTCTATTTACATCAACAACAGGAACTCTATTTATAATATCAACTTCATTACTAAGAATTGCTGCAACCCTTGTAGCATTATTTGTTAATGGTCTAAAAAGGACTTTATCAAATTTTGCTACACCTCTCCAGTAATCTTTATTTGCATCCATTTTTATATGATCACCCTTACTCCATGAAGTGAGTTTATATGGACCTGTTCCAATAGGATTTAGTCCAATCCACTGATCACTTTTTCCCTCAAGTGTCTCTTTATCTAATATATTTACATATGTTAGCTTTCTTAAAAACACAGGATAAGGTTTTTTTGTTATAAACTTAACAGTATAGTCATCTATTTTTTCAACTGAATCTATAGCACTAACTTTTCCTTTGAAGCCTGATTTATTCCATGTTTTTACTCTATTGAAAGAGAAAACAACATCATCTGCATTAAAATCACTTCCATTGTGAAATTTAACACCCTTTCTTAGATTCATAATCCACACTGTAGGTTCAGGATTAGTCCACGAAACTGCCAATCCTGGATGAGTGTTAATATCTTTATCAAAAGATATTAAAGCATCAAATATATTTGAAAGAATTGAATTTGTTGCTGTTTCATTGTGAGCGTATGGATCCATACTTAAAGCACCTGATGCCAAACCAACTTTTAAAGTTTTAGCATTTCCGACAGAACATAGTAGAGCAACTGTAGCTAGCCCCATTATTATTTTCTTCATAAAAACTCCTTTTTTTGAATTACAATAAGTATATATAATAAATATTTTCATGTCAAATTACTTATAATTATTGTCCATATAAAAAAAATTTATACTAAATGCAATAGTAGTAACTTTTAGCTTATATGATATATAATTGAACCTTCTGAACAATTATATATGGAGTTTACATGGATTCTAACCTTTTAAAAATTTTTATAGCTGTTACAAAAAGTAAAAGTTTTACTCTAGGAGCAAAAAAATTAAAAGTGACCCAAGCAAATGTTACACTAAGAATCAAGCAACTTGAAAAACAGTTAGGACACAAACTTTTTCATAGAGTGCCAAAAGGCGTAATACTAACAAAAGAGGGAGAAAAACTTTTTCCTCTTGCATGTGAGCTAGAGAAAAAATTTAAAGAAGTTCAAATGCAAATGAAAAATATTAATCTACAAGAAACTCTAGTAGTAGCATCTACTCACTCAAATGCTAGTAAAAGATTAATTCCTTTTTTAAAAAATTTAAATACAGATTTCCCCAATATTGAACTAAAGCTTGTAATAAAAACTAAACTACCTATTATAAGATTGCTACTAGACTACAAAATTGACATTGGTTTTATAAATCATGTACCAAAAAATAAGGATATATTAGTTTTAAAAAAATTTCATAATGAACTTCTTTTTTTAGAAAAAAAGGATACAAAAATTCAAAATAACACTATATTAGCATATGAAGAGAACTGTGCTTATCACAATGCAATGAAAACATACTATGAACATATCAATATATATGATTGTGATCTAATTGAAATTGCTGATTTTGAAGTAATACTCTCATGTATAGAACTGGGCATGGGTAGAGCAATCATTCCCAGGATTATTGTTGAAAAATATGGTTACATAGATAAACTAAAAACAACTGTTGTCGATAAAAACATTCTTGAGATACCAACTTGTCTCGTGTGCAGAAAAGACAATATCCCAAAAATTAGTGAATACCTAAAAAATATAAATATAGATTAGTCTTTCTGCATCAATTTTATTATAAATAAGACAAAAATTTTCGTTCTATAAATAAGAGATTCTTTTTTAATATACTCTTTTTTTGTATGACTAAAATCACCAATAGCCCCTAATCCATCTATTGTTGGTATTCCCATAGCTGATAAAAAATTACCATCAGATCCTCCACCAGTACTTATTTCATCACATTTATATCCTAATTCTTCTGATGTACTTCTATATAGTTTTGCAATTTTTATAGCTTCGCTACATTTCTCTAGAGGTGGTCTGTTTAGTTTTAAGTCATATTTTATTTTGGCACCTAAACTATTTTTTTCATTCAAGATATCTTCTATTTTGCGAAATAAAACCTCTTTTTGATTCATCGCCTCAAATCTAACATCAACAACTATTTTACTATAGGCTGGAACTACATTTCTTGCAACACCTGAACTAAGCTGATTACAGCCTACTATAATGCCTTTTTTATAATCATTTAGTTCTTCTAGTTTTTTTACTATATCACAAGAGACTAAAAGAGAATTTATACCATCCCATGGAGCAACACCAGAGTGCGCTGGTTTCCCTAAAACTTCTATATCTAAAGTTGCTATACCTTTTCTTTGTGTAACTATCTCTCCGTTAGGTCTTCCTGGCTCAAACACAAATCCTGCTTTTGCACCTATAAATTGAGACTCTATAATCTCTTGAGAATCTAGTGAACCAATTTCTTCATCAGAGTTAAAAAGTATTTTTATTGGTATATCCTCATTTGGATATAATTTTTTTAAAATTACCAAAGAGTATAAAGCAACAATCACTCCTGCCTTCATATCATTTGTTCCAGGTCCTCTAATAAGGTCATTATCTTCAACATATCTATTAAAGTCACTTGCTGGAGTATGTACAGTGTCATAGTGACCAATAAATGCAAAATAGTCTTTTCTCTTCTCATCTCCATACATTAAATGTGGCCTAGACTTTTTTGATGAAAATACAGTTTCTAAGCAAATATCATGTTTTTTTGCAATACTTATTAGACTTTTAGATGCCTTTTTTATACCATCTATATTAGTTGTAAAACTATTTATATTTACAATCTCTTCTAAGTCTAGATACATCTGAGAGCTATATTTTTCCAATAACTTATCAATATTATCAATCATATTTATCCTTTTATTATTCCCAAATCATACAATTAGGATTATATAGCCATTATAAAAGATAAGTACTTAAAATATATTAAAATTTTAGTGATAAATTTTTTTTATATATACAATAATTAAGAATTATTTGACACAGCATAAATGATTGTAATATACTAAACGAAATTAAAAAAAGAGCATATTTATGAAAAAACAAATCAATAAAATAGCCATTACTGGTGGTACTCATGGCAATGAACTAACCGGTGTTTATCTTATAAATAAATTTACAAAAAACCCCGACTTGGTAAAAAGAGATAGTTTTAAAACTATTTTTATGCATACAAATTTAGAAGCAATTAAACAATGTACTAGATATATAGATAAAGATTTAAACCGCACATTTACAAAAGATGGGTTAAACAATCCAGACCTTGATACATATGAAGACATACTAGCAAAAGAGATAAATCAAAAAATAGGTCCAAAGGGTAGTGATAATCCAAATGTTGATTTTATTATGGATTTGCACTCAACAACATCTAATATGGGTCTATCTATTTGTATTAGCACTGAAGATAAACTTTCATGGCAAGTGGCTGCATATGTTAAAGAGTGTATACCAGAAATTCATATATTTAGCTGGAAGGGGGACACTGGAGATACCTCTTTTGTAAGTTCTATCCCTCCTAGTGGATTTACCATAGAAGTAGGCTCAATTCCACAAGGAGTTTTAAGAGCAGATATGTTTTTTGAAACAGAAAAAATTATCCAAACAATTTTAAACTTTTTTGAACTTTATAATAACGAAAAACTTAAAAAGGTCTATACAGAAATAGAGATTTATGACAATGTTAAATCTGTTGATTTTCCAAGAGACAAAGATGGCAACATTGAGGCAATGGTACATCCAGACTTACAAGAAAATGGATATTATAAACTCAAAAAGGGAGATCCAATTTTTGTTACTCTTGATGGAGAATATATATGCTATAGTGATTTGGACGGACTTTATGCCCTATTTATAAATGAAGCTGCCTACTATGAAAAAGGCGTTGCAATGTGTCTAGCAGAGAAAAAAATCATTAGCATATAAAGAGTACCTCTAAATCTACTATTTTCTTCTTTGCAAAAAAGCATTTAGCTGATTTGCAAAACCCTCTGCATCTTTTTTACTAAAAGGTGCAGGTCCACCTGTAACTTCACCACTATCTCTTAGTTCACTCATTAGATTTCGCATAGTAAGATACTGTTTTATATTTTCTTCACTATAAAGCTCTCCTCTGTGATCAATTGCATGAGCACCCTTACTTATGAGTCTATCAGCAAGTGGTATATCAGCAGTTATAACTAAGTCACCCTCATTTACAAGCTCAACAATATGATTATCTGCCTCATCTGCACCTTGGTCTACTATAATATACTCAATATGTATAGACTTCCCAATATTTATTTTTTTATTTGCAACGACATATGTTTTTAGTTTTAACCTTTCAATAGCTTTTAATACGATAGGTTTCAAAAGGTTTGGAAATGCATCACCATCAATATAGAGCTTCAGACTATCTCCTTTACTCTTCCAACATCTCCACTAGTCAATCTAACCTTAATCCCATGTGGGTGAGTTGGAGAGTTTGTAAGTATGTCTTTAACAATCCCACTTGTTAAAACTCCACTTCTTTGGTCCTTTTTCAAAACGATTTTTACACTTAACCCAGCTCTTATATCTGCTCTTTTTTGTCCACTCAAAACAACATTCCTCCACTTTCATTTTCTTCTATACTATTTGTTTGTGGCATTGGAGACCTTTTTGTAAAGTACTCATTTCTACCATTTATTTTTCTCATCATAACACCTTCAGGAGGAATAAATTTTCTTTTTGTTTGAGGATAAATATCGATATAACCCTTGACAAATTGAGAAAATACAGGACCTGCTACTCTGCCACCCGTTTCATATTTTGGCATTGGTGAGTTATCATCATTACCATACCAGACCAAAACTTCTATCTCTGGAGTAAAACCACAAAACCAAGCATCAATATTTTTGTTTGTAGTTCCTGTTTTACCTGCAGTCTCAATACCAGCTACTTTTGCTCTCCTACCTGTTCCTCTCTCTACTGTTGTACGCAAAATATCTACCATCAAAAAGGCTTGTTCTGGTGAAGTAATTCTCTTTTTTTCATCTTCAAATATTGTCTCATTTCCAAATCTATCAACAACTTTTTTGATTAATCTAGGCTCAACTTTTACACCATAATTTGGAAACATAGAGTAAAAACCACTAAATTCCAAAGGAGATATTCCAAAACTTCCAAGAGATAAAGAGAGATCATAAGGTATATCTTTAAATCCATCTTTTTTTAACTCTTTATAAAGACTATCTAGTCCTAGTGCATTTACAAGGTTTATAGTTGCCAAGTTTCTTGAATGAACTAATGCCTCTTTTAGAGTTAAAAGTCCTTCAAAATTACCTTCATAGTTCTTTGGTTTCCAATCTTTATCTGTTTTTTTATCTGTATAAACTCTTGATATATCTGGAATTTCACTCATTGTAGAATAACCGATATCTAAAGCTTTTTGATATATAAAAGGTTTAAATGCAGACCCTGGTTGTCTTTTGCTCTGTACTGCTCTATTAAAACTTGATTTTTTGTAATCAACACCACCTACCATTGCCAAGATATCACCACTCTTGCTATCCAATACAACCAAAGCACCATTAATTAAAGTATTATTAGCATCTTTTGGATGGCGTTTGAAAATCTCGTCATAACCATATTTAAGTGACTTTCTAGCAAGAGCCTGAAGCCGTATATCTACACCTAAATATATCTTATATCCGCCTGTTTTAAAATCATCATAGTCTTTACTAGCTCTTTTTATAACCTCATCAACAATATAGGGAGCTCTATTTTTAGTAAGTGTCTCATCATAAACTATAGGTTGCTCTGATATAGACTCTCTATACTTCTTCTCCCCTATCCAGCCTAAAGCATTCATTCTATATAAAACTCTATTTGCTCTACTTAAAGATAGATCAATATTTCTAGTAGGATCATATGCACTAGGTGCTTTTGGAAGACCAACTAAAATTGCTATCTCTTTTAGACTCAAAGCATCTAAATTTTTGTGAAAATACCCCTGTGCAGCTGTTTTTATACCATAATAACCATTACCAAAATATACATGATTAAAATACCTCTCTAAAATCTGCTCTTTCGTAAGTTCATTTTCTATTTTGAAAGCTAAAAGTGCCTCTTTTAACTTTCTAATTATTTTTTTCTCTCTAGTTAAAACTGTATTTTTAACAAGTTGTTGAGTGATAGTACTAGCACCCTCAACAAGCTTCATAGCCTTTATATCTTTAATTATTGCTCTAAAAATAGCTTCAAAATTTACTCCCTTATGCTCAAAAAATGATGTATCTTCAATAGCTACAAGTGCCTCTATTACTCGAGCTGGTATTTCATCATAATTGGCGTATAATCTATGATGTTTTTCAAATATATTAGCAATTAGTTCTCCATTCCTGTCATATATTTGAGTACTCACATTTGGGTTGTAGTCTATTATTTTATAAGCATCAAAACGAATTTGTGAATAGAGGTAAACAAGCCCTGCTGCAACTAGAAAAACGCCTGCTAAAAATATTGTTATTATGTACTTCATTCTCTAAATTTCCTATTTTTAAAACCAGAGTCTATTAACTCTTTAGTATACATCTCTTTTGGGTTTGAGATAATCTCTTTCAAGTTACCGCTCTCAATTATTTTGCCTTTTTTAATTATGCCTATCTCTTCACAGAGGTTCTCAACAGCATCGATATCATGAGTTACAAACATCATCTTAAATCCCTGCTCTACATGTAGAGTCTTTAAAAGTTTCAGTATTGCCTCTTTACTCTTAATATCAAGAGCTGTTGTTGGCTCATCAAGTAGAAGGAGTTTTGGCTTTAACTGAAGCGCAAAAGCGATAACGACACGCTGAAGCTGTCCACCACTCAATTCACTTGGAAACCTATCAAGAAAACTGCTCTCTAAACCAACCATACCAAAGTACTCTTTTGCCTCATTTTTACTAACCAAAAATTGATCTATTATTTTTGTAAGAGGAGATAGGGCAGTAAAGGGGTTTTGAGGAACAAGTGCAACACTTTTACCTCTTTTTATATCAAAATTATCTAACTCAATCTCCACATCTAAAGTTTTTGGTAACATACCTAAAAGAGCCTTTAAACTTAAACTTTTACCACTCCCGCTTTCACCAATCAGTGCAAATGAATTTTTAAAACTAAAACTTATATCTACAAGCTTTACATCATCATTTTTTATGAAAAGTTTTTTACATATAAACACTATACAACACTCTAATTTTGTAAAAATGGCAGAAGTTTTTCAATGCAAAGTCCCATTGCAGTACTTTCATGGCCTCTAACCTCTTGGATATACTCTTTACAAAAACCCTCAACCATACAAGCTCCTGCTTTCCCTTTCCAATCATCTCCTTTTAAATACTCTTCTAAAGCATCTTGATCAAACTCTTTAAAGATATAATCTGTCGAAGAGAGATCTATAAACTCTAACTTTTCTGATTTTAAAATCATACAAGTTAGAATAGAAACAACACCTCCACTTTGTGCTAATAGTATATTTCTTGCATCATCAATATCTACTGCTTTTCTTAAAAGTCTACCTCTACATGTAACAACTGTATCAGCACAAAGAACAGGAGTTGCTATTCCAAACTCTTCTTCATAACTACTCATTTTCCCAACAGTTGCTCTATAAACAAAATGTGCAGGATTTTTAATCGTAAGGCTCTCCTCATCAAAACTACTATTTTTTTGGATAAAAGGAACACCGTTTTTTCTAAGTATCTCTGCTCTTGTGGTTGAATTAGAAGCTAAAATAATATTTTGCATCAAAGTCCTCTTATAGCGATACCAATGTATATAGCTATCATAGATAAAATAATATTTAAAGGCATTAGCCAGTTTACAATAAGCCCTAAATTTTCATGTACTTCAAAAAACTCTCTCGTGCTTAAAAGTTTCTTTGCATTTCTCAATCTTATATACATATATATAAAATTACATGCTACTAACAACCAAATAGCCTCTTTTACATGTACTAAAGAGAGTAAAACAGGACTAGCAAATTCAAATCCAAGACCAACTCTCATAGCAAATGACGCAGATATGATAAGAGCCATTACTCCCAACAAATAATAAAAATATCGACCTAGTATTTTGATACATCGGCTATATCTAACTGCTAAATCATCTATATCCATAAGTGCTGGCTTTATAATGAAAACTATCATAAACATACTTCCCAATAAAAAAGAGGCTGCTATAATATGGAAAAAAACTATAATTCCACCAAAATCATTAAACAAACCAGCTATAAAATCTTGCATTTAAAGTGCTTTTTTTGCAAACTCTAAGGCGATACTTTTTGCCTCTTCTACTTTTGAAGGATTACGACCACCTGCTTGTGCAAAATCAGGTCGTCCTCCTCCCCCACCACCAACTATAGGAGCTACAGCCTTAATCCAATCTCCTGCTTTTAGTGGTGCATTTTTAACTCCAGCTGCTATGAGAACTTTATCACCTTTTATCTGAAAAAGAAGTATAGCAACACTCTCTTTTTGGTTTTTAAAATCATCTATCGCTTTTTTAATATCTCCAGCTCCTAGCTCATCAACAATAAGCTCAACTCCATTGATATTTTCACTTTTTACCTCTTTACCTGCACTTGATTCAAGTGCCTCAACATCTGATTTTAAAGTTTTAATCTCGCCTCTAAGCTTCTCAATCCCAATAAGTGGGTCTTTATGTTTAACTGCTTCTTTAATACCCTCAAGCTTAGCTCTTAACTTTTTTGTATACTCATATGAACTCTTTCCACAAATTGCCTCAATTCTTCTTACCCCAGCACTAACACCACTCTCTTTAACTATAATAAAAGTTCCAATCTCTGCTGCATTTCTTACATGCGTTCCGCCACAAAGCTCAACACTAGCATCTCCAAAACTTACAACACGAACTTCATCGCCATACTTTTCACCAAAAAGAGCCATTGCTCCAGAGTTTTTAGCATCATCCACACTCATAACTTTTGTTTCGCCACTAACACCTCTAGCAACAACGCCATTTACAAAATCTTCAACTTTTTGTATCTCTTCACTACTCATCGCCTTTGGATGAGAAAAATCAAATCTAAGTCTATCTTTTTCAACCAAACTACCAGCCTGTGCAATATGGTCTCCCAAAATACTTCTAAGTCCACTATGCAGCAAGTGAGTGGCTGAGTGGTGCTTTTCTATCTCTTTTCTAGAAACATCAACAGCAACCTCAACTTCATCCTCTACATGTAAAGCCTTTTTTAACTCTACTTTTGAAAGATTTAGATCAAAAAATTTCTCTGTAGCGACTACTTTTCCATAGTCATTTATCTCTCCACAATCACCAGTTTGTCCACCGCTTGTTGCATAAAATGGAGTTTTATCAAGCATAATCCAACCTGATTTGTCTAAAGTGCTAACCTCTTTAAAATTATCATCCAAAAGAGCAACTACTTTAGCTCTACATGTAGAGCTCTCATAGCCTACAAATGTATTTTCTAAATCTCTTTCTAGAAGAGCTTTAAAGTCACCACTTGATGCTTTATCTCCACTACCCTTCCAAGAAGCTTTAGAACGCTCTCGCTGAATTTTCATAAGCTCATCATACTTTGCAGTATCAACTTTTAAGCCTTTATCTCGAAGCATGTCTTCTGTTAAATCTAGTGGAAACCCACAAGTATCATAAAGCTTAAACGCAACCTCTCCACTGAAAACTTTTTTTGTATTTTTTAATTCATTTTCAAAAATTTCAAGACCAGAAGCAATAGTCGTTAAAAAACGCTCCTCTTCAAGACGAATCTGCTCTGCTAATGCATCTTTTTTCTCAATCAAATATGGATACTGTTTACCCATAAGCGAGTTTAAAGTATCTAAAAGTTTATACATAAAAGGCTCACGAATACCAAGAAGATAGCCATGACGAACAGCACGACGAGTTATACGACGAAGAACATAACCTCTTCCCTCATTTGAAAAGTTTGTCCCTTGTGCTAGTAAAAATGCGGTTGATCGTATATGGTCAGCTATAACTCTATAACTAGCTCCACTCTCGTAAGAGTAAGGTTTATTACAAAGTTCCGCAACTTTCTCAATAAGAGGCATAAACTCGCTCGAATCATAGTTGCTAAGTTTTCCTTCTTTAACAGCAACTACTCTTTCAAGACCCATACCCGTATCAATAGAAGGTTTTGGTAGAGGAGTAAGAGTACCATCTTGACTTCGCTCATACTGCATAAAAACTAAGTTCCAGATTTCTAAAAATCTATCTCCATCTCCACCCAAATAATCCTCTTCTCCACCAAAGTTCTCTTCACCCTGGTCAATAAAGATTTCGCTACATGGCCCACAAGGTCCAGTATCTCCCATTTGCCAGAAGTTATCTGCATCTCCAAAACGCTTTATACGCTCAAGTGGAATGTGCTTTTGCCAAAGTTTTTCAGCCTCGTCATCAGTTGTATAAACAGTAACCCAAAGTTTCTCTTTTGGAAACTTTAGTACCTCTGTTACAAACTCCCATGCATGAGCTATAGCATCCTCTTTAAAGTAGTCTCCAAAAGAAAAGTTACCTAGCATCTCAAAAAATGTATGGTGACGAGCAGTATAACCTACATTGTCAAGATCATTATGTTTTCCGCCAGCTCGTATACAAGTTTGGCAACTTGTTGCTCTTGGAGGATTTGGTCTTGGTATTTCTCCTGTAAAAATAGTCTTAAAAGGAACCATTCCAGCATTTACAAAAAGTAGTGTCGCATCATCTGGCACTAAAGGTGCACTTGGGACTAATTTGTGTCCTTTTTTTTCAAAGAAGTTTAAAAATTCTGCTCTAACATCCATCGATTTTATCCTATATATTTTAAAATTGAATTATTTTATCGAAA